>NZ_JBYIQP010000073.1:0-35348 GCF_057707665.1 Actinacidiphila sp. bgisy167
CAGCGCACGGGCGCCGACCGATGTGTGCGCCGCCCACACTCGTGTCGCTGCCCGTGGTGGCAGCGCACACTCACTCTTGTGGCGGATCCGCGGGCTCGAACCAGGTGGGGCCCTCGGACAGCGCGTGCTTGAGCCGCAGCCGCCCGTGGTTGCCGAGATCGGGCAGCCCGTCCACATCGAACCAGCCGACGTCGAGCGACTCGTCGTCCGCGACCCTGGCCTGTCCGCCGACTGCACGGCAGCGGAAGGTGATGTCCACGTATTGGCAGCGGTCCCCGTTGGGGTAGAGCACGGGCTCGATCGTCTGGACGAGGACGACGCGCTCGGCGACCGCGCGCACCCCGGTCTCCTCCAGCACCTCGCGCACGGCGGTGTCGGCGGGTTGCTCGCCGGGTTCCGCGATGCCGCCGATGAGGGACCAGCGGCCGTTGTCGGCCCGACGGTTCAGCAGGACCCGGCCGTCGTCGTCGAGGACCACCGCCGTGACACCGGGCAGGAGCAACTGCCGGTGCCCGACGAGGGCCCGCAGCTCGCGGATGAATTCGGGAATCGGCACGCCCCCGAGCCTACGTCCTGGGTCGCGCCACGCCCTCCCCCGCGGTGCACGCCCGCGGTCCGGGCACGCCGTACGGGCCCTGGCGCACACCAGGCTCCGCGGCGGATCGTCGCGCTCCGGGGGAGGGATCGCTACCGCGTCGGCCCCCGCCTGCCGCGCCGTGCGGTCCCTGGTCGTCGCCGCGGGACCCTCGGCCTGCCGGGAGGGAGCACACGCCGCCCCCTATCGGCGGGGCCTGCGCCCGGTGGCCGTCGCCGCCGCGGCCGCCCTCGCCGTGGTGCGGGAGATCGTCCTCCCGGCCGGCTCTCCGGCGGCCGGGTTCCGCTATTCGTCGGTTCCGCAGCGGCATTGCGGCGTGTCGCGTGTTCGCGGCGTGTCGCGTGTTCGCGGCGTGTCGCGGAGCGTGCGGCCCCGCCCCGGCCTCCTCGAAGACCTGGAGAACAGCCGGTGACGACTGCCGCCGGGACGACTCACGCGACGGCGCGGCGACCGTCGTCCTCGGCATGGCCCGGACGGGTGAGTCGGGCAAGGTCGCGCTCTGGGTGAACGCTTTCGGCCACCCTATGGAACGTGCCGCTCGCCGGGGCGCCCGGATCCCACGCCGGCCGAGCGCACCGTGCATGCCCTGCGCGCGCCGCCGCACCGGCGAATCAGCGGTGCTCACGGTGAGCGCCCTGGGGCTGCTGCTACGGCCGCACGGCCAGCCGGCTGCGGATGGCCCGGACGGCGCCCTCGGCGTCGTCCACGGTGACGGTGAAGTGCCGGCCGCTGCCCAGGTCGATGACGACGCCAGGCCCACGGCGGACGACGACGGCGGTGCCTTGCTCCGGGCGCCAGCGGTAGCCCCAGCCACCCCAGTGGCGGGGACTGACGACGGGGGCGAGACGGGCGTCGACGATCTCCTCCCACAGGAAGCGGCGCCTTGGCACGCCGATGTGGCCGCAGCGCACCTGGAGCCCGTCTCGGTCCACGTTCACGCGCACGTGCGTGAACGCGACGGTTCCGAACAGCACCAGCAGCCCCACCGCGATGCAGCCCACCACCGACATGACCAGGGGCACGGAACCCGAGGTGTACGGAGCGGCCACGGCGAGCTCGATGCCGAGCGCCAGGCACGCGGCCCCTGCGGCCGCGAGGAGCCACTGGAAGCGGTTGCTCGCGTGGCCCGTCCACATCTGGGGTGTACGCGCTTGGTCACGCTGCGCGTCCGTCATACTTCGCAGCCTACTCACCTCTCGGCGACTTGGCACCGCTGTCCGGCGGGAGACTGCCGAGGACTCCACGCCCGGAGGACGGCCGGACGGGCTCTGGAGGCCGCGCGACCTCTCAGCGCACCTCGGCCGCGGCGGCGACACCGGAACCCAGGGCGCGGCCCTCCGCGTAGGCCGACGCCTCGGGTGTGACGGTGCCCGCCCGGCCGCTGAGGATCACCGCGAGACCTCCGGTGGGCGCCGCGTCCGGCCGCGGCTCGGCGCCGATCCGGCGCAGCGTCTGGGCGGCGACCGCGTCGGCCGAGCCGTAGAGCCGGGCGGGCCCGGCCAGGGCGGCCAGGATGCGGTCGGCGACCAGTTCGTAATGGGTGCAGCCCAGGACGACCGCCTCGACGTCGGAGGGCGTCAGTGCGGCGGCGGCGGCGATGGCGGCGGCGGTGGCGGCCTCGTCCGCCCGGTCGACGGCGTCCGCGAGGCCGGGACACGGCACCTCGGTGATCTCGGCGCCGTTCCCGAAGGCCGCGATCAGATCGCGCTGGTAGGGGCTGCCGGTGGTCGCCGGGGTCGCCCAGATCGCCACCTTGGCGGCGTCGGCGGCGGCGGGCTTGATCGCCGGAACGGTGCCGATGACGGGGATCGCCGGCTCGAGGGCCGAGCGCAGCGCGGGCAGGGCGTGCACGGTGGCGGTGTTGCAGGCCACGATCAGCGCCTGCGGACGATGCTCGGCGGCGGCGAGGGCACAGGCCAGCGCGTGTGCGGTGACGTCCTCGGGGGTGCGCGGGCCCCAGGGCATGCCGTCGGGGTCGCTGGAGAGCACCAGGTCCGCGTCCGGCCGCAGCCGGCGGATGGCGGCGGCCGCGGCGAGCAGGCCGATTCCGGAGTCCATCAACGCGATCTTCACGGGGCACCACCTTACGTGATGCGATTGTCGGCCCGCTTCGCGGCCGTGCAGGGAAATGCCGCGCACGGGAGGGCGGCGGCGGCAGACTGCGGGGGTGACGTGGCTGACGTGGGTGTCCGTGGTGTCGTTGCTGGCGTGGGTGTGGCTGCTGCTGGCGCAGGGGCTGTTCTGGCGGACGGATGTGCGGCTGCCCGCTGTCGCGGCGGAGCCGCGGGAGTGGCCGGACGTGGCGGTGGTCGTCCCCGCGCGGGACGAGGCGCAGGTGCTGCCGCTGAGCCTGCCGAGCGTTCTGGCGCAGCGCTACCCGGGTCACGCCGAGGTCGTCCTGGTGGACGACGGCAGCACCGACGGCACCGGGGAACTCGCCTGGGAGCTGGCGCGGCGCGCGGACGGGCTGCCGCTGCGCGTCGTGACGCCGGGGCCCGTCCCGGCGGGCTGGACGGGGAAGCTGTGGGCGGTGCGGCACGGCATCGAGGTGGCCGCCTCCTCCGGCCGCCCCGAGTTCCTGCTGCTGACGGACGCCGACATCGCGCACGGCCCGGACTCGCTGCGCCGCCTGGTGGCCGCTGCGCAGGGCGACGGCCTGGACATGGTGTCGCAGATGGCCCGGCTGCGGGTGGCCACCACCTGGGAACGGCTGGTCGTCCCGGCCTTCGTCTACTTCTTCGCGCAGCTGTACCCGTTCCGCCGGGTGAACCGGCCGCGCGCCAGGACCGCCGCGGCCGCCGGCGGATGCGTGCTCATCCGCCGGACGGCGGCGGAGCGGGCGGGCGTGCCCGACACGATCCGGCACGCGGTGATCGACGATGTCGCACTGGCCCGCGCCGTCAAGCGCTCCGGCGGGCGGATCTGGCTGGGCCTGGCCGACGACGTCGACAGCGTCCGCCCCTACCCCGGTCTCGCCGAGCTGTGGCGCATGGTGTCGCGCAGCGCGTACGCGCAGCTGCGGCACAGCGTGGTCCTCCTCATCGGCACGGTGCTCGGGCTGCTTCTGGTGTACGTGGTTCCGCCGGTCGCCGCGGTCGGCGGGGCGCTCGCCGGAGAACGGTGGCTGGGCGCGGCGGGCGCGGCAGCCTGTGCCCTGATGTGCGGGACCTATCTGCCGATGCTCCGCTACTACCGGCAGCCGCCGTGGTCCGCGGTGCTTCTGCCGTTCACGGCCGTCCTCTACCTGCTCATGACGGTCGACTCGGCGGTGCAGCACGCCAGGGGCCGCGGAGCCGCCTGGAAGGGCCGCACCTATGCGCGGCCGAGGCCCGACGACGCTTCGGCGTAGACGGCGCCAGGCCGGGCCCCGCGGCATATCCGGGCGCCTGTCGGGACGGCGTTCGCCGGAATCCGGCGAACGCGCCGTTTTCCTTCGTGCGAGTGACCTGTTGGTGCGCTGATGCAGTGGATCCCTCACCGTGCGAGACCGCCCGGCCGGCACCCGGTCGCGCCCGTGTTTCCCGGGCAAGAATGGACGACAACACCCCAGGCCCCTGCCGCCTTTACGGGATCCGTACGGCAGCCGGAGACCGATTTCCTCCGATTCGATCGCAATACGGCTCAGGCGTCACCCACTGCACAGGAAATGTCCTGCTAATCGGTCTCCCCAACCAGCACATCGTGGGCTTAACTTATGGGCTATGACCTCCCCCCGCGGTTCTTACAGCGGTGGCTACTCGTCGCCGTTCTTCCCGGACACCCCCATCTACGACAGCCTGGTCGCAGAGCGGGGCACCCCGCAGATCGCGCCGATCCGCGTCCCGTCCGCGTACGAGACCACCGGCAGCAACCTCCCGGCCCTGCCGGCCGCCCTTCCCGCGCTGCCCGCCGGGCCCTCCCACTACCCCTCCCCGCCGGGCGCGCCGTCGTACTCCGGCCATCCGGCGCCGGGTTACCAGCAGCCCCCGCTGCAGCAGGCGCCTGCGCCCTACATCCCGCAACAGGCCACCGCGCCCCGGCCCGCGGCCTACAACGGCGGGTACCCGGCGCAGCAGGCCCCGCAGCAGTACCAGAGCCCGGCCGGCTACGAGCAAGTACGCCCCGCCGCGGCCCCGCGTCCCGCGCCGCCGCGGCCCGTGGCGCCGACCGGCTACGAGGAGCAGCCGTACCAGCGGCGCAACCTCGGCCAGGGCTACTACTCGGGCTGACGCCCGCGGACGGCCCGGTCCCCGCCGACGGGTGACCGCGCCGCCTGGCACGATGGCGGAATGACGACTCCGACGCCGACACCCCGCCTCAGCTCACTGCACGTCCACCCCGTCAAGTCACTCGGTGGGCAGCGGTTGTCCGAGGCCATGGTGGAGCCGTGGGGGCTCGCCGGAGACCGCCGGTGGATGCTCACCGACGCTGCGGGACGATGCGTCACGCAGCGGGAGCAACCCCGGCTGGCCCTGGCGCGCGCGGAGCCGTCCCCGGAAGGCGGGCTGCTGCTCACCGCTCCGGGCATGCCGGTACTGGATGTCGCCACACCGCGACCGTCCGCGACGGTCGCGGTGCACATATGGGGCGACACGGTGGAGGCCGTACCCGCGGGCGACGCGGCCGCCGCCTGGTTCGGCGCGTTCCTGGGCGCGGAGGTCACCCTCGTGTACCTCGACGACCCCGCCCGGCGCCGCCCGATCGACCCGGACTACGCACGCCCCGGCGAGACTGTCAGCTTCGCGGACGGCTTCCCCCTGCTCGTGACGACCGAGGCGTCACTGGCCCACCTCAACGCGCTGATCGCGGCGGGCGACCACCCCGGGGAGGGGCCGCTGCCGATGGACCGTTTCCGTCCCAACGTCGTGATCGCGGGGACCGATCCCTGGGCCGAGGACTCCTGGTCCCGAATTCGCGTCGGGGACGTCGAATTCCGTGTCGCGAAGCCCTGCGGGCGGTGTCTGGTGACGACGACGGACCAGCGCACCGCGGTGCGGGGCCGGGAGCCGCTGCGCACCCTCGCGCGCCACCGCCGATTCGGGGGCAGACTGGTTTTCGGACAGAATCTCGTGCCCGTACGGCCCGGAACGCTCCGGGTGGGCGACGCGTTGACGATTGTGGGGTGAATGCTCCCGAGACCGCGGCACAAACCCGGTCCCCGGAAGGGCTCCGGCGTCACAGATGCTCCCTTCCTCCGGTTCGTGCCCCGCATGTGCCATGCCGCATGCGGCACTTGGACGGCGAAGGGGGTGCGCGACCGATGGCGGCCACGCACGTACGGTGGTGGCGTTGGCGGAAGAACAGCCTGCGTCGCCGTTCCGACGTGTTCGAAGGCTTCGCGAGCGTGGTGGCCGGGTGTGCCATCGTCCTGGGGGCGCCCGCCGCCGGACTGACCGCGGGACTGGCCGTCGACCGCTCCCTGCAGCACACCGTCCGCGTCGAGCAGGCCAACCGCACCCAGGTCGGTGCCGTGGTGATCCAGGCGGGGCCCCGTGAGGCGGCCGACCCGGATCCCGAGTCCGGCCGTGTACGCGAGGCCCACCGCGACGCCGTGGTCCGCTGGACCGCACCGGACGGACACGTCCACACCGCCCAGGTGCGCGTTGACGCCGCCCGCGACAAGGGCGACCGCGTCACCATGTGGACCGACAAGTCCGGTGTTGTGCCCATGCCGGCGCCCCTGGACGCCCACTCCGCCGCCACGCACGCGATGCTCGCCGGCATCGGCACCTTCTTCGCGACGTGCGTGCTGGGGGTCATGGGCCGCCAGCTGCTGATGTGGCAGTTGATGCGCCGCAGGCTCGCCGAGTGGGAGCGCGAGTGGGCCGCCGCCGGGCAGAGCTGGGGCCGGGCCGGGGCAGGAGGCTGACCACACCGGGTACGTCCGTCGGTGCCGCCCGGCCACCCGCAATCGGCCTCATCCGGCATGATCCGTCAGGTGATCCCTCACCAACTGGGTGATGGCCCCCGCCCGGCGCGCGCTACCGTTGAGGCCCCCAGGTCGGCGCAGTGCAAGAGGACGGGGCAGAGCATCTCCATGGCACAGGGCGTGGTTCAGGTGACGCACACGAGCAGCTCGCGGTGGCGCCGCCGCACGGGAGAGTACGAGAGCCTCGCCGCGGCCCTGGAGGCGGCCACCGAGGGCGACGTGCTCTCGGTGGTCCCCGGGACGTACCGGGAGAACCTCGTCGTGGAGAAGGCCATAACGCTCCGTGCCGCCGAGGGACCGGGCTCCGTGCGGATCGCACCGTCGGCCGGTGTCGCGCTGACCGTACGGGCGGCCGCGACCGTCCAGGACCTCTCCGTCGAGGGTCAGGACACATCCGCCGCCGCCCTGCTCATCGAGGGCGCGGCGCCCGAGCTCACCGGGCTGCGGGTCAACACCCGTTCCGCCGTGGGCATAGAGGTCCGTGACGGGGCGCGGCCGACCGTGCGCCGCTGCACCGTGGACAATCCGGCCGGGCTGGGGATCAGCGTCCTGCAGGCAGCGGGCGGCCTGTTCGAGGACTGCGAGGTGGTGGCCGCCGGCCAGACCGGCGTCTCGGTGCGCGGCGGGGCCTCCCCGAGGCTGGAGCGCTGCAGGATCCACAATTCCTCCGGCGCGGGCCTCGCACTCACCGGAGAGGGCACGGTGGCCGAGGCGGTCGGCTGCGAGGTGTACGAGGTCAAGGGCACCGGCGTACAGGTCGCCGCGCGGGCTGCCGGCCACCTCACCGAGTGCCGGGTGCACCGTACGACCGGCGACGGCATCACCCTGGACACCGACGCGGTGCTGACCCTGTCCGACTGCGACATCCACGACGTTCCCGAGAACGCCGTGGATCTGCGTTCCCGTTCGGTGCTGACCCTCACCCGCACCACCGTGCGGCGCTTCGGCCGCAACGGCCTGTCGGTGTGGGACCCGGGGACCCGGGTCGACGCCAACCAGTGCGAGATCCACGACAGCCAGGGGGACTACCCGGCGGTCTGGGTCAGCGACGGAGCCGCCGCCGTCCTCGACTCCTGCCGCGTGCACACCGTGCCCGACGCCCTGTTCGTGCTCGACCGGGGGTCGCGCGCCGACGTCGTCGACAGCGACATCTTCCAGGTCCGCAACACCGCCGTCTCGGTCAGCGACGGCGCCACGGTGCAGCTCGACGACTGCCGTATCCGCGAAGCCTCCACCGGAGCGTGGTTCCGCGACCACGGCAGCGGCGGCACGCTGTCCGCCTGCACCATCGACGACACGGCGACGGGTGTCATCGTCACCAAGGGCGCCGACCCCACCTTGGAGCGCTGTGTCGTCACCCATCCCGCCGAGGCCGGTTTCTATGTCTCCGCGGGCGGCCGGGGGACCTTCGCCCGCTGCCGGGTCACGGGCAGCAGGGGCTACGGCTTCCACATCATCGACGGCTGCCGCTCGACGCTCACCCGCTGCCGCACCGAGCGGTGTGCCCGCGGGGGCTACGAGTTCGCCGAGCCGGGCCCGGTGACGGAGGACTGCACCAGTGATCAGAGCGGAGAGCTCCGCACCGCTCCGGCATCGTCGGGCGCTCCTGCCGCAGACGTCCAACGAGTGCCTGCGGCGACGACTTTCGGGCTGCTCGGCGGGCTGCCCGTGACCCCGACCAGCGGCGCCGAGCCCACGGCAGCGCCCGTGCCGGCCCCGGCGGCCTCGGTAGCCCCGGCGGTCCCCGCGACGGGCGGGAGCACCCGTCACTCGGACGAGGTGCTGGCCGAACTCGACGCGCTGGTGGGCCTGGAGAACGTCAAACGCGAGGTGCGCTCCCTGATCGACCTGATCGCGGTGGGCCGCAGACGGCTCGAGGCCGGACTCAAGGCGCCCTCTCCGCGCCGCCACCTGGTCTTCACCGGCTCCCCCGGCACGGGCAAGACGACCGTGGCCCGACTCTACGGCGAGATCCTGGCCGCCCTGGGGGTGCTGGAGCGCGGCCATCTGGTGGAGGTGGCCCGCGTCGACCTGGTGGGCGAGCACATCGGCTCGACAGCCATCCGCACCCAGGCGGCCTTTGAGCGCGCCCGCGGCGGCGTGCTCTTCATCGACGAGGCGTACGCCCTCGCTCCCGAGGACTCGGGCCGGGACTTCGGCCGAGAGGCCATCGACACCCTGGTCAAGCTGATGGAGGACCACCGCGACGCCGTCGTGGTGATCGTGGCCGGGTACACCGCGGAGATGGAGCACTTCCTGTCCGCCAACCCCGGTGTCGCCTCCCGCTTCTCACGGACCATCACCTTCGACGACTACACGCCGGTGGAACTGCTGCGGATCGTGCGGGCCCAGGCCGAGGAGCACGAGTACCAGCTCTCCGAGGACGCCGGCGAGGCCCTCTACACGTACTTCACCACGATCCCGAAGGGTCCTGCATTCGGTAACGGCCGCACGGCCCGGCAGACGTTCGAGGCCATGGTCGAGCGCCACGCGGGCCGGCTCGCCAGGATCAGCGAACCGAGCCATGAGGAGTTGCAGTTGCTCTACCCGGAGGACCTCCCCCCGCTGCCCTGACCCTGTACGGGCAGCATCCCCTCCGTGTCCCGGTACTCCGTGTCCCGGTACTCCGTGTCCCGGTACGACGAGCCGAGCAGGCGGGCACGCTCGGCGGCGAAGGCCGGGTCGGCCTGGTAGTCGAAGTGGGTCAGCAAGGGCGCCGGCAGCGGATGCTCCTCCGTCCGGCCGTACGCCACCGGGTCCGGCAGCGGCGCGCGGTCGGCCGGTGGCCCGGGTTCGTCGAGGTGGACCGGACCGCCGATGGGATCCGTAAGGCGCCACAGATTGCGCCAGGAGTGCACTTCCCCGCGGAGCGAGGCCAGGGCGCTGGGACCGAAGTAGGCGGGGAACCAGCGCCCGTACAGCCGGCTCAGCGGGGAACCGTAGGTGAGCAGCGCGATCCGCGTCCGGGTCGCCGGATCCAGCTGCCATATCGCGGCCGCGGCCAGGACGCTCCCCTGGGAGTGACCGGAGAGGATGATCCGCCCGCGGTGTGCCCTCGTCCAGGTCGTCATGCGCCAAGTGAGGTCGGGCACGACGCGCTCGGCGTAGCAGGGCGGGGCGAAGGGGTGCGCGGCGCGCGGCCAGAAGGTGCCGACGTCCCAGAGGATGCCCACGGTGCGACGTGCCCCGGCGTCACGGTAGGCCCGGCGGCCGAGGGCGATCAGGGCGACCACTCCGGCGCCGACCAGCCAGGAACCGAGGCCCTGGGCGGTCTCCGCGACCATGCGCACCCATCCTGGCGCGCCCGCGACGGCCCTGCCGGGGACGGTCCCGCTCAGCCAGGCCCCGCCGAGCGCCCCCGCGCCCAGCAGGAAGGCGACGCCCCCGACGACCCCGATGAACACGGCAGCTTGGTCGGTGAGTTCCGCCCGGGCCCGCGCCGTGGCGATCTGACGGCTGCGGGCGGGCTCGTGCACCTCCCCCGGGTAATCGGACTCCACCTGCGGCACCAGCGTGCGGGCCCGGCGCAGCAGCGCCCTGCCGCGCACGACGACCACGACGGCCAGGACGAGGAGAAGCACCGGGATCGCCGCGGCCTGCCAGGACAGCAGCACAGGCGGCCCGGCGACGGCGCCGCTTCCAGGCGTGGCGCCACGGTCCAGCCAGTCGGCGACCCGTTGGGTGATGCCTCCGGTGAGCACGCCGCCCAGGCAGCACGCGAGCAGTGCCACCGCAGGGCCGCCCAGTCCGCGCAGCTCCGCCCGGCCACCGCCGGAGCGGTGCATCAGATGAGCCACGGACGCGAGCGCCACGAGTAACAGCCCCTGGATCAGAGTGAGCCAGCCGAATGCGTCCCCCGCCGGCAGCCGTCCGCCGGCGGTCCAGCCCGGGCGGTGCCAGCAGGCGTATCCGGTGGCGGCCAGCAGGGCGGCGGCCGTACCTCCGAGCATCGTCCGCGCCGACCGTTGGTCCAGGGCCCTGTCCGGCGCTTGCTCGCTGCGTCCCATGCCGCAGGTCACGGCCACCACCGCGGCCGTCAGTCCGACCAGCACTCCCGTCAGCGACCAACCTACGGCGGCGAGTGTCCCGATCTTTCCGGCGTCCATGTCCCGCTCCAGCGGGGGGACGACCAACGCGACCGAGACC
This sequence comes from Actinacidiphila sp. bgisy167, assembly GCF_057707665.1. Classification (NCBI taxonomy): domain Bacteria; kingdom Bacillati; phylum Actinomycetota; class Actinomycetes; order Kitasatosporales; family Streptomycetaceae; genus Actinacidiphila; species Actinacidiphila sp. bgisy167. The sequence goes on from NZ_JBYIQP010000073.1 coordinate 10,650, forward strand.
GTGAGCATGCCGGCCGCCGTGTGGGCCGCGCGGAGCCGGGCCACCAACCGCCGCCCGTACCAGAAGCCGCGCCGGGCGAGCGGCGTGACGTCCGACCCCTCAGGCTCTTCCGCAGGCGCGCCAGGAAGGGGCCGCTGCGACTCGTAGGCGTACCAGGTGCGCCGGGACAACCACCACAGCAGCAGGGTCAGTCCGGCGGGCAGCGCGGCCCCGGCGGCGATCCGGCGCCCAGGCTCCCTCGCGGCCAGGAAGGAGAGCCAACTCTTCCCGCCAGCACAGGCGGCGTTGCCGGCGCACTGCCAGGCCACCAGATCCATCGCGACCTCACAGGCCGCGGCCACCAGCAGCACCGTGAGCGACAGGGCCAGCAACCGCACCAGCATGTCGTAGGCCCGGTCCACGCCCGGCCGGGTGACCGGCGGCCGCATCCAGTGGGCCAGGTTGGCCACCATGAAGGGGAGCAGGAGCAGCCACAGCGCGCGGCTGCCGTCCCCGGACGTCAGATTGCACCACGAGTAGGCGTCCGGCACCGGGCCCCCGGCGTAGGCCTGCGGGCGGCGCTCGGCATCGGCGTCCTCGGCACGCCGGTAGATCCCGGCGGTGTCGTCACCGCAGACGCGCGTGATGCGCGGGTCCCTGAGCATCCTCTCCGGCGTCGTCCCACCGACGCCGTGGACCAGCAACTCGAGCGACAGCTCCGTTGGTTCTTCCGCATCCGACCGCATCGCGATCGCCTCCCCGCACATTCCCCGTGACGCGCGTACTGCATTGCGCGTATTCAGAATCGGGCATACATGCCAGTGATGGACAGAGCTGTTCACGAATGCCACCCGAACGTGTCACGGGCGGCGCGTGTGGGACCGGTCACCCCTCGCCCTCCGGCCGGTGTCCGCAGGGCGAGGTCGTGGAAGGATAGCGAGACTGCCGGCCGGCAGCATCGGACCACAGCGGAGGACAGGACGGGACCTCGGGTGAGCGACAACCAGAACCTGCTCGCGGAACAGCGGCGCGCTCTGATCCTGGACGAGGTCCGGCGGCGCGGCGGGGTCCGCGTCAACGAGCTGACCCGGAAGCTGAACGTCTCGGACATGACCGTCCGCCGGGACCTCGACGCGCTCGCCCGGCAGGGCGTGGTCGAGAAGGTCCACGGCGGCGCCGTGCCGGTCGTCCCGGCCAGCAGTCACGAGCCGGGCTTCGAGGTGAAGGCGGGCCTCGAGCCGGGAGCGAAGGAGGCCATCGCCCGCGCCGCCGCGCGCCTGGTCACCCCCGGCAGCGCCATCGCGCTCACCGGCGGCACCACGACGTTCGCACTCGCGCACCACCTGCTCGACGTACCCGACCTCACCGTGGTGACCAACTCCGTGCGGGTCGCCGACGTCTTCCACGCGGCGTCCGGCGGCGCGACGGGCGGCGAGGGCGCCGCGACGGTCGTCCTCACCGGCGGCGTCCGCACCCCCTCGGACTCCCTCGTCGGCCCGGTGGCGGACCGGGCGATCGGCTCGCTCCACTTCGACCTGCTCTTCCTCGGCGTCCACGGAATCTCGGTCGAGGCGGGACTGTCCACCCCCAACCTCGCCGAGGCGGAGACCAACCGGCGCTTCGTGCGATCCGCGCGCCGTGTGATCGTCGTCGCCGACCACACCAAGTGGGGCACTGTGGGCCTGAGTTCCTTCGCTGCTCTGGAAGACGTGGACACCCTCGTCACGGACGCGGGCATCCCCGATGTGCTGCGGGTGGAGATCGCCGAGCATGTGTCGGACCTGGTCGTCGCCGGCGAGCCGGGGGAAGCCGAGTCCGGCGAAGCCGTCGGCGCGGGCCCGGCGAGCAGCTGACGCCCGAGCGGTCGTCGTGCGTCGGCTGCCGGCGCCCCCGGGGACCCTCGTCATCCCCTGGTCGACTCCTCGTCGCGGGCGTGCCCGTCGCCCGCGTTGGCGTCGGCGTACGCGGGGCGCTCGCCTTGCCGAGCCCGCTTCCCGGAGGCGAGCGCACGGTCCGGCCGCCGGTGGGAAGCGTCTGGTAGGACACGGACGGCATGATCAGTCAGGCCAGCGCCCCGTGGCCAGGAACGCGTCGATGGTGGCGGCGTAGCTCCCGGTGTCCAGCCCCTGTTCGGCGACCCAGGCGTCGGAGTAGTACTTGTCCAGGTACCGGTCGCCCGGGTCGCACAGCAAGGTGACGACGCTGCCCGTGCGGCCCGCGGCGACCATTTCCGAGACGAGCTTGAAGGAGCTCCACAGGCCGGTCCCCGTCGACCCCCCGGCTCTGCGCCCGATGGCCGTCTCCAGGGCGCGCACCGCCGCCACGGAGGCGGCGTCCGGCACCTTCATCATCCGGTCGATGGCGCCGGGCACGAAACTCGGCTCCACCCGGGGACGGCCGATGCCTTCGATCCGCGAACCCCGCTCACAGCGCACCGTGTCGTCGCCGTTCACCCAGCCGTCGAAGAAGACCGAGTTCTCCGGGTCCGCGACGCACACCAGGGTGTCGAACTGCTTGTAGCGGATGTAGCGGGCGATGGTCGCCGACGTGCCGCCGGTGCCGGCGGTCGCCACGATCCACGCCGGGCAGGGATTCCGCTCGAGGCGCAGCTGCTGGTAGATCGATTCGGCGATGTTGTTGTTGCCGCGCCAGTCGGTGGCGCGCTCGGCGTAGGTGAACTGGTCCATGTAGTGGCCGCCGGTCTCCTCCGCGAGGCGGGCGGAGACCTCGTACACCGTCCTCGGGTCGTCCACCAGGTGGCACCGGCCACCCTGGAACTCGATCAGCCGCTGCTTCTCCCAGCTGGTGGTGCGCGGCATGACCGCGATGAACGGCACGCCGATCAGGGCCGCGAAGTACGCCTCGGACACCGCGGTCGAGCCGCTGGAGGCCTCGATGACGGGTTTGCCCGGCCGGATCCAGCCGTTGCACAGTCCGTAGAGGAAGAGCGAGCGGGCCAGGCGGTGCTTGAGGCTGCCGGTCGGGTGGGTCGACTCGTCCTTCAGGTACAGGTCGATACCCCAGGCGTCGGGGAGCGGAAAGCGCAACAGGTGCGTGTCGGCGGAGCGGTTGGCGTCCGCCTGGACCTTGCGCACCGCCTCTTTGAGCCACCGCCGGTAGTGCGGGTCGGTCCGGTCCACGTCGGCGGCGGGCACGGCCTGCGCCGTCCCCGTACGGTCTTCAGGGGCGTCCTTCTCGTTGCCGCTCACCTGCGCCGCCTTCCCTTAGCGCCACTGCTCCGATGATAGGCAGCCGCTGGTACGGCGCCCCCGGAACGGGCAGACTTGCAACGGACGAAGGAGGGGATGCGCCGTGGCCGAAGCGGAGTTCACCGCCACAGGGGTACGCATCGGACGGCGCCTGCGGTCGCTGACCCGGGGCGGGCAGGTCCTCATCCAGGACGGGCGGCTGGTGCTGCTCACCAGCCGCGGGCGGGAGATCGACAGTGCCCCGGTGGAGGACGTCCACGCCCTGACCCCGCGTTTCGCGGTGCGGCGCCGCACCTTGACCCGGCTCAACGGAACGGGCTATCTGCTGACCTTGCGCAGGCAGGGCGCCGCATCGGCAAGTCGCTTCCTGGACGCTCTGCGAACCGCTCGTGAGCGGGTCGCTCGCCATTGATCCGGACGGAACGGCACTCTCCGCGTTCGTGGAGTTGCGGTAAGCATCCATCGGGGTGATCCTGGGGTGGCGTCACGGAGTCACTGCAGCAGTCACTCACAGCAATCCCGCAAAGGTGTTCCCATTCCATGCGGGCGGGGCACGCCCCGGTCACAGGGGCTGCCCTCGCCGCGGAGGGAGTCGCAGCCGTGATCAGCTCAGAAGGCAGTAAGCGGCAGTGCGCTCTGGAACTTGAGGCACTGCCGTCCCGGATCCAGCAGGTACGCCGTATCGTCGCCGCCCAGCTCCGCTACTGGCGGCTGGACCCGCTGATCGACCCCACTCTGCTGGGTATCACCGAACTGCTCGGCAACGTCCACCGGCACGCCCGGCCGGACAAGCGCTGTTCCGTCGAGTTGAGCTTCGCCTCCGGCTGGCTCACCGTCGCCGTCTCGGACAACGATCCGCGCCTGCCGCGGGTCCGCGAGTTCGAGCCCCTGGCCACCTGCGGCCGCGGCCTCGCCATGGTCGTGTCGATGAGCGACAGCTGGGGTACCGAGACCCTCAACGACGGTGGCAAGGTCGTATGGTTCACGCTCCGGGCCGAGGCCACGGTCTCGCCCAGGACGATGACCGAGCAGCTGTCGGCCGCCGTCGTCCGCAAGGTCGCACCGCGGACGCTGCCGGTCCTGCCCGAGACGCCGGAGGCCTGGCCCCCGGCGCTCGATCGCCTGGTTCCGGCCGCGGGCGAACCGGTTCTGGCCTGACGCCCGGCCGCCGCACCCCTCGAGGGCACGGCGGCCGTGGCCCTCCGGGCCGTCGTCGGCGGAGCGCTTCCGCGACGATGGCCCTCCTTTCGTGCGGCACGCGGCACGGATCGGACGCGCCGACGGCCGGGGCACCTCTCGCCCGGGCGGCGAAAGAGCTCGCGGCGGCGTCCGTCGCCGCGCTTCCGCCGGATGCTGCGGTGTTACCCGACCGACGCCCTGAGACGGAGCGCGCGATGCCGCAGGGCGTCGTAGGCCGGGCGTTCCCGGAGCAGGGCCCGTGTCAGAGGGTGCGCCTACCATGCGGGTCATGTGGCGATGCACAGGTCTGCGATGGGTCTCCGGAGGTCCGGCGTGGACCTGGTGGCACCCTCGCCACGGGGACCGGCGCAGCCCCGTGCGCCGCGGCGAAGCGCTGGCTCTCGCCGTCGAGCCGCATGCGGTGCGGCAGTGCGCGGGCGTGTGGCGTTCCGGGCGCTGGACCCCTTGCCCGCGGGCCGCGGAACTCCCCCCGCAGGCGCGCCGTGACCAGTGCGAGCAGTGCGCGGCGCTGGACCGCTCCCGTTCGGTTGCCGCGGACACCCTGCTGGACGACCCGCGGCCGTTCGCGGTGTATCTGGCCTGGTTCGGCCCGGGGCTGGGCAAGGTCGGCATCACGGCGGCCGAGCGGGGCAGCGCACGACTGCTCGAACAGGCCGCGATCTGCTTCACCTTTATCGGCCACGGCCCGCTGATGGCCGCTCGCCGCGCCGAGGCGGTCCTCGGCTCCGCGCTGGGCATCCCCGACCGGGTGTCGTCGTCGGCGAAGCGTGCCGCCCGCGTAGCGCTGCCGCCCGCAGCCGTCCGAGAGGCCGAGCTGCGGACGCTCCACGAGGCGGCGGCCGCCGTGCCCGACTGGCAGGACACCCTCACGGCCACCGGGTTCCGGCCCGTGGACCACGCGGCGGTGTTCGGTGTGGAGCCCGACCCGCCCCGGGCGACCGCCGTGGTGACCGGGCTCGCCTCGGGTAGCGCTCTGACCGGCACCGTCGCGGCGGTTGCCGGGGGCGATGTCTACCTGCGTGCCGCCGGGCAGTCCGGCGGCGTACTGCTGCTCGACACGCGTCTGGTTCCGGGGTGGCCGCTGACGGCGTCGGCCGCGGGCCTGCCGGCACCCCCCGTCCAGGCGGTGCCACCGGCCACCTCGCCGCCGGAGCCGCTTTTCTGAGGCCCCGTCACGTATGCGGAAGGCTAGGCCCCGAGCGCCGCGAGCGGGTCGTCCAACACGGGCTGCCAGGCCAGTTCGGCGGCGCCCACAAGGCTGTTGTGGTCCAGGGCGCAGGCAAGCAGCGGGACGCCGCCGCTCCGGCCCCACAGGCTGCGCTCGGCGACGACGGCGCGGAGCCGCTCGGGGTCCGTGTCGAGCAGCCAGCGGTGCAGCCCGCCGAGCAGGATGCGGTCGGGATTGAGGACGTTGACCAGTCCCGCGAGTCCCTGCCCGAGGCGGTCGATGAGGCGGTCGGCCGCGCCGCGCACTGCCGGGTCGTCGTACTCCTCGCGGAGCAGCGCGCGGCACTGGTCGGTCAGCGAGCCCTCGGGGCCGGGGACACGGGCGGCGGCCTCCAGGAAGGCCAGAGGGTCGACCTCGACATCGAGGCAGCCGCGGCTGCCGCAATGACAGGGGCGGCCCTCGGGGTTGACGGTGAGGTGGCCGACCTCGAGGGCCAGTCCCGCGCTGCCGGTGTGGAGCCTGCCGTGCAGCACGAGGGCGCCGCCCACACCGCGGTGGCCGGTGGCGACGACCAGCAGGTGTTCTGCGCCCTGCCCTGCGCCATGCCGGTGCTCGGCGAGCGCGGCGACGTTGACGTCGTTGCCGACGAAGCATGGTGGCGCTGCCCCGTTGGGGGCGATGATGCCGGACCGCTCGATCTGCTCGCGGAAGAGGTCCAGCACGGGAGCTCCCGCGGCCCACGCGAGGTGCAGCGGGTTGAGCGCGGTGCCCTCGGGCTCGGCGATGGCGGACGGCACCGCGAGTCCCGCGCCGGCGCACTCCCGCCCGGAGGCGCGCAGCAGCTCCGCGCCGGCCTCGACGACGGCTCCGAGGACGCGGGCGGGGTCCGCGGGCACGGTCATGGCGACCGGTCTGGACGCGAGGATGTGACCGCCGAGTCCGACCAGGGCGGCGCGGAAGCCGTCGGCGTGGATCTGGGCGGCGAGGACGACGGGCGCCTCGGGGTTGACGGCGAGCCGGTGCGAGGGCCTGCCCTGCGCCCCGGCAGGGCCGCCCGGCCGCGTGTCGACACGGATCAGGCGCAGTGCCTCCAACTCGGCGGCGACGGCACCCGCGGTCGCCCGCGTCACACCGAGTTCGGCGGTGAGTACGGCGCGGGTGGGCGCACGCCCGGTGTGCACGAGCGCGAGCGCGGGGCCGAGCGCACCGCGGCCCCGCTCCAACCTGGTCCGAGTCTGGGTCACAGCTCTATTCTCACTTTGTGCCGGGGGTAAACAAAATACGGAGCGTACTCGCCCAGCAAGATCGCGCAAGTCCGACGCTACCGCTTCGGCGCCTTTGATTCGCCTCATCGCGGTCTTCGCCCGCGACGGATTCGTCCCGGCAGGCCGGGCTGTTCGCAGCCCCGCCGGGGGAGCAGGCAGGCGCCCCCTCGGCGCTCGTTTCGGCGTGTCGAGGGGGCGGTCGTCACTACCCGTTCCCACGTGGCGCCACGGATCTCGCCCCTCCCTTGTCGCCTTGGGATCCGGCGGCATGGCGGCATGAACGTCACCGCGAACAGCGTCACCGCCCGGGCTGCCGACCGCACCGCACCGCCGGCGACCACCGCTCCACCGGCCCGCAGGACCCCGCCCCCGCCCTATCGTTGGCTGATGCGCGCACATCCTGTCGACCGCCCAGCCGACCTCGATGTCGTCCGTGAGTCCTATGACCGCGTAGCCGACAATTACGCCCGAATGGTGGTGACGACGGGAGTCGGCGACATCCGCACCCACCCATGGCTCAAGGCGTCGATCGACGCCTTCGCCGACACCGTGAGGGGGCTCGGCCCTGTCCTCGACGTCGGCTGCGGACCCGGAACGGTGACCGCCTACCTCGCCGAACGCGGTCTCGAGGTGTCAGGTGTGGATCTGTCCCCCCGCATGATCGAGAACGCGCGCCGTCTTCATCCGCACTGCCGCTTCAGCGTCGCCTCGGCCACCGATCTCGACCTCGGTGCAGCGTCCCTCGGCGGGGTCCTCGGGTGGTGGTCGCTGTTCAATCTGCCCCGTGACGTCCTTCCGCAGGTTCTCGGCCTGTTCGCACGTGCGTTGAAGCCCGGCGGGCACTTCATCACCGCGACGCATGTCGGCGACGGGGACGCGGTGCGCACCGAAGCCTACGGGGGCGTGCCCGTGCGTTGGACGACACACAAATGGCGGCCGGAACAACTCGTCGGCCTGATCGAGGGGGCCGGCCTGCACCCGGTCGCCGAACTCCGGCTCCCTCCGGAGGAGTACAGCGGGCCGGGCGTGGTCGTGATGGCCAGGCGTCCCGGCTGACGATCAGCGCCGGACGGCACCGAGAGTCTGAAGGGCCCCACCCGGCGCCTGCCAAACCTCGTACGGAGGCTCCCTTGGACCGGTCACGCCGGCCTCCGGGACTTGGCCCGCCTGGTCGGTCGACCGCGAGCTCGGGGCGTGCGCCCTTCCCAAGCACTCACCACGTGCCTCTGGTCGCGGTCTGCGCCGCACGGCGCCGGGTGGCAGCGGCCGCCTGCCGTGCCGCGCCGTCCTCCCTTCAGCACCCCCGCCGCCGTCGCCACTCGACGCACCGAACGGTACGGCCGGTCCGGCTGTCGGTGCCGACTGCCACAATCGCGCCATGAAGACCGCCGATCACATCGAGGTGCTGCGACACGACGGCCGACTGCTCGCCGACGCGGCAGAAGGAGCCGGGCTCGCCGCCGAGGTGCCGTCCTGCCCCGGCTGGCGGGTACGCGAGTTGGTCCGCCATCAAGGGACCGTGCACCGTTGGGCGACTCGTTACGTCGCGGAGGGACGTCGGCGGCCGGAGGCCATCGAGGCCGAGGTTCCGGACGACGACCCCTCATTGCTCCCCTGGTTCCGCGAAGGTCACGGGCTACTGGTCGCGGCCCTCGAGGCGGCACCCGCCGACCTGGAGTGCTGGCACTTCCTCAACGCCCCTTCCCCGCTTGCCTTCTGGGCGCGGCGCCAGGCGCACGAGACGGCCGTACACCGGGTGGACGCGGAACTCGCCGCCGGCCGCGATCCGTCCCCGATCGCCCCGGCGTTCGCGGCCGACGGAATCGACGAGTTGCTCGCGGGCTTCCATGGACGGCCGAGGAGCCGGGTGCGCAGCGAAAGCCCCAGGACGCTCCGCGTGCGCACAACGGACACCGGCGCCGGTCGGGACGATTGGCTCGCGCGCTTGTCGGCCGACCCCCTGTTCGTCGAGCGTGCTGTGCCCGGTGAGGCGGACTGCACTGTGAGCGGCAGGGCCGAGGATCTCTACCTCAGCTTCTGGAACCGAGGCGCATACGAGAAGTTGCAGGTCACAGGCGATGCCTCCGTGCTCGACCTGTGGCAGCGCACTGCGGCGATCGAATGACCCGAACGCGACCCGTGCGGGGGCGTCCCTTCGGACGGCCGGCGGCGTCTGCGGGCAGCGACGCCGGGCGCCTCAGGCCTCGCCGAGCGTCCGCTCCAGGACGGCCCGTTGCACCGGCTTGACCTTCTCGTGGCGTGCGCGGCCGGCGTCGGTGAGCGCGACCCGCACCCCGCGACGGTCCTCGCTGCAGATCCCCCGGGTGACGAGGCCGTCCTTCTCCAGCCGGCCCACCAACCGGGAGAGCGCGCTCTGACTCAGGTGCACGCGGTCCGCGAGTTCCTGAACGCGGTAGGTACCACCGGCCTCGTCCGGGTCGCCCTCGGCGAGCAGGTCGAGCACCTCGAAATCGCTCGCACCGAGCCCGTGCAAGCCCAGTTCACGATCGAGTTCGCAAGCGGTGCGCGCGTGCAGGGAGAGGACTTCACGCCACCGCTCCACGAGCACACGCTCGCTCTTCACGCCGGTCATGGCCGCAGAATAGCAGGAAATCGCGACTAAATGTACGCACATTAAATGTGCCTGAATATAAATGCGCCTCGTTGCATCCCCCGACAGGGACCGCGGGGCGCTTTCCCGCACCCCGCACGACACCGCGGGTTCACTCCGGCGAAGAAACCCGCCCGCGGCGGATCCCCGTCTGCTGCGCGAGGCCCGCGACGGCGTGATCGAAGAAGTCGTCGCGCGCCTCGACCACATTGTCGAACTGGCCGAACACCTCGAAGCTCACCAGGCCGAAAAGCTGCGCCCAGACGGCCACGAAGGAAGGGATCACCCGCGGCGGCAGCTCGCTCTCCAGGTCCCTGCTGAGCCGCCAGGCGTCGGCGTGGACGGCCTCGGACAGCGGGGGGTCGACCGGGGGGATGGCGAGCGCCCCGGCGGCGTGGGCCTCCGCGGCCACGGCGAGGAGCGCGAGCCCGACCCGGGACGCGGGTCCGATCGTGTCGAGTGGCGCGGAGTAGCCGGGCACGGGCGAACCGTAGATGAGGGCGTACTCGTGCGGATGACCGAGGGCCCAGCGGCGCACGGCCCGGCAGACCTCACTCCAGCGCTCCACGGGGTCAACGCCGGCGGCGCGGGCCAGCGCCTCCTCCGCGGCGGCCCCCACGGCGTCGTAGGCGTCGACGATGAGGGCGGTGAGCAGTTCATCCCGACTGGGGAAGTAGCGGTAGAGGGCCGACGAGACCATGCCCAGCTCCCGCGCCACGGCGCGCAGCGAGAGTCGCGAGGCGCCCTCGTCGGCAAGCTGCCGGCGCGCCTCTTCCTTGATGGCCGCGGTCACTTCCTCGCGGGCCCGTTCCCTGGCGGTTCGGATGACGCTCATGGGATCAGTGTAGGCACGGACGGAACGACGACCAGAAACGAGAGCACCGCTCTTGCAATGGCATCCGCAGACGTGCACACTGTTCTCAAGCGAGAGCACCGCTCACGGACCTGGGGGGTCCGAGGCCTCGCACGCACGTCAGGGAGGAGCCCTCATGTCCGAACACGTCATCAGGCCCGGATGGTTCACGGTCAACATCCTCAACCGCGCGGTGGCGTGGCTGACCCGCCGCGGCCTCAGCGTGTGGGGCTCACGGGTGCTGGCCGTCCGAGGACGCAAGAGTGGGGAGTGGCGGCGCACCCCGGTCAACCTGCTGGTGGTGAACGGGGAGCGCTACCTCGTGGCGCCCCGCGGGCACGTCCAGTGGACGCACAACATGCGGGCCGCCGGCGGCGGTCAACTGCTGCTGGGCAAGCAGGTCGAGGAGTTCGGTGCGGCCGAGCTCGCCGACGACGACAAGCCCGAGGTACTGCGTGCCTATCTCAGGCGCTGGAAGGCCGAGGTAGGCGTGTTCTTCGGCGGTGTGGGGGCGGACTCCACCGACGAGGAACTGCGTGCAATAGCCCACAAGCACCCGGTCTTCCGCATCACCGAGCACCGGCCCGTCAGCTGAAGCGGACCTCCACCTTCTCGAACCCCAGCGAGGTCAGCAGCCGCTCCAGCATGGCACGGGTGTTGGTCTCCGCCCGTTTCGTCAGCTCGGTGGCCTCCGCCGCCTGCTGGATCTTCTTCACGGCGAGTTGCTGGACCTGTCGTTCGTCCGCGGGGTGAGAGGAGAAGAAGTCGCCCAGCCGGTCGAAGAAACCGCGCTCCTGGGCGACCAGATAGGACCGGTCGAGGTCGAGCGAGGCCCTCTCGAGGCGGGCGTGGGGCAGGGTGAGGATCGCGGAGGTCCGGTCCTCGGAGACCGTGACGCCCTTCGGGCCCACGTCGCCGAGGTCCACGTAGGCGTCGACGCTACCGGCCCCCACATACAGCGTGCGCCTGCCGCGCACGGCGTCGGGAAGGAACTTGGCGTCCTTCTCCAAGTCGACCACGACCTGGAAGTCGCCACTGGCTCCCTCGAAGCGGTTCATGTCCTGGATCGCTTTGAGTACCACAGGGCCGGTACGGTCCTTGGTCTCCTCGGCGAAGGGGTTGGGCAGGCCGGGTATCAGTTCGGCGCGGGCGATTAGAAACAGAAGTCCGCCGAGCACGACGAGCCCGGTGAGCGTACGCACCCACCACGGCAGCCTTCCGTCTTCGTTCCTCAAGGGCATGACGAGGAACCTCCCACAAAGTCGTCTGCCCCTCAACTCCCTTTGAATGACGTGCCGGAGAGCGCCCTTGCAAGATCAGCGACGGTCGAAGGACTCCAGTGCGCGACGAGCCAGCGGATGGGTGCGGACGAGCTCGCCGAGCGAGCTGGATCCGCGGGTGATCCTGGCGAAGGCGTTCCACGCGGGAGGAAGGGTGGTCAGAGCGGCGTGCAGCAGACCGGGACGCTTCTCGAAGATGCTCAGCATGCGGCGGCCGACGCCCATCTCGACACCGAGGCCGGCCTTGACGGCGAAGGAGTAGTTCAGTGCCTGACGGCGCGCGTCCACCGCGTCGTGCGCCTCGGCGATCCGTACCGCCCACTCCCCCGCCAAACGGCCGGAACGCAGCGCGAAGGAGATGCCCTCGCGGGTCCACGGCTCCAGCAGGCCCGCCGCGTCGCCGCACACCAGCACGCGGCCCCGGGAGAGCGGGGAGTCGTCGGCGCGGCAGCGGGTGAGGTGGCCGGAGGAGATGGTCGGCTCGAAGCCGGCCAGACCGAGCCGGCCGACGAAGTCCTCCAGGTATCGCTTGGTGGCCGCGCCTTCGCCGCGGGCCGAGATGACGCCCACCGTGAGGGTGTCGCCCTTGGGGAAGACCCAGCCGTAACTGCCGGGCAGCGGACCCCAGTCGATGAGCACCCGGCCCGCCCAGTCCTCGGCGACCTCCGCAGGGACCGGGATCTCGGCCTCGAGGCCCAGGTCCACCTGGGCCATCTTGACGCCGACATGGGCGCCTATCCGGCTGGCCGAGCCGTCGGCGCCGACCACCGCGCGGGTGAGGATCGTCTCGCCGTCGTTGAGCACCACCGCGACGGTGCGCCGGTCCGGGACGGAGGCGCCGTGCTGCTCGACGCGGGAGACCGAGGCCCCGGTCCGCAGGCGCGCGCCCGCGTCGACGGCCGCGTCCACCAGCCGGGCGTCGAACTCGGGCCGGTTGATCAGACCGAAGAGCATCTGCCGCGACCGGCGGGTCCGGCTGAGCCGGCCGTTCAGACTGAAGGTCACCGCGTGCACCCGGTCCCTCAACGGGAGCTCGAAGCCCGGCGGCAGCGCGTCGCGGGAGGGCCCGATGATGCCGCCGCCGCAGGTCTTGTAGCGGGGCAGTTCAGCCTTCTCGAGCAGGAGCACACGGCGTCCCGCACTTGCCGCGGCGTAGGCCGCCGAGGATCCGGCCGGTCCGGCACCCACCACGACAACGTCCCACACCGCTGTGCCGTCGACGCCGTCCGCCGAGTCGCCGTCCTGCGCCTGGTACTCGCTGCTCACGTGTGCTTCCCGCTCCCGTTCGACCCGCCGACTGCCGTCGCTCCCGCTCAGCCGCATACTAATCCGCGGGGTGAGCGAGGCTGCCTGTGGCACCATCGATCACGCCCACCTGCCCACGAACATCGCGTTCGACCTGTCCCACCCATCAGGAGCGCTCATGTCCGCCGCACCACTCGCCGCAACCGTCGCCGCCCTGATGCCGCGGGCCCGGACCGAGCTGGCGGAGCTGGTCTCGTACCGCTCGGTGGCGGATCCGCGGCAGTTCCCCAAGAGCGAGTGCGAGCGGGCCGCCACCTGGATCGCCGACGCGCTGCGCGCTGAGGGCTTCGAGGACGTCGCCCTGCTGGACACCCCGGACGGCACGCAGTCGGTCTACGGCTACCTGCCCGGACCCGAGGGGGCGCCCACCGTGCTGCTGTACGCGCACTACGACGTGCAGCCGCCGCTGGACGAGGCCGGCTGGCTGTCGCCGCCCTTCGAGCTCACCGAGCGCGACGGGCGCTGGTTCGGGCGCGGCGCGGCCGACTGCAAGGGCGGCCTGATCATGCACCTCACCGCCCTGCGCGCGCTGCGCGAGAACGGCGGGGTCCCGGTCGGCGTGAAGATCATCGCCGAGGGCTCGGAGGAGCAGGGCACCGGCGGCCTGGAGCGCTATGCGGAGGAGCACCCCGAGCTGCTCGCCGCGGACGCCATCGTCATCGGCGACTCCGGCAACTTCCGCGTCGGCCTGCCGACCGTCACGGCGACCCTGCGCGGCATGGCGCTGGTCGACGTCAAGGTGACCACGTTGGAAGGCAACCTGCACTCCGGCCAGTTCGGCGGCGCGGCACCGGACGCGCTGGCCGCCCTCGTGCGCATCCTGCACACGCTCCACGACGACTCCGGCGCCCCCTCCGTGACCGGTCTCACCGCCGACGCGGCCTGGGACGGGCTGCAGTACGACCAGGGGGACTTCCGCAGGGACGCCAAGGTGCTCGAGGGCGTGGACCTGATGGGCGGCGGCACGGTCGCCGACCGGCTCTGGGCCCGCCCGTCGGTCACCGTCATCGGCATCGACGCCCCTCCGGTCGTCGGCGCCACGCCGTCCGTGCAGGCCACAGCGGGCGCGAAGGTCAGCCTGCGAGTGCCGCCGGGCGTGGACGCCCATCAGGCAGCCAAGCTGCTGATCGCCCACCTCCAGGCGGCCGCCCCCTGGGGCGCCCGTGTCGAGGCCACCCAGGTCGGCAGCGGCCAGCCGTTCCGGGCGGACACCTCCAGCCCGGCCTACGCCTCCATGGCGGAGGCGATGCACGCCGCGTACGGCACGGAGATGGAGATCGCCGGCATGGGCGGCTCGATCCCGCTCTGCAACACCCTTGCGACGCTCTACCCCGACTCGGAGATCCTGCTGATCGGCCTGAGCGAGCCGGAGGCGCAGATCCACGCGGTGAACGAGAGCGTCTCCCCCGAGGAGTTGGAGAAGCTCGCGCTCACCGAGGCGCTCTTCCTGCAGAAGTACGCCGCCAAGGCGGTCTGAGGACGCGGGCGGCCGGAGGGCTCCGGCCGCCCGTCAGCCGCCCACCGGCACACCGGCCTCCAGATTGAGGACAGTCGCCCTCTCACGAGCCCTCAGCGCCCAACGCAGCCGCGTGTACCGGACGGGCGGCAGCATCGCGGCGGCCTCGTCCTCCGTGGCGAAGCGCCAGCCCCGCAGTTCGGCGCCGGGAAGCAGCAGGCTCTCGGCGTCGGCCGCGGTCAGCCGCCCGCCGTCGAAGAGCAGCCGCAGGCCGCCGTATCCCGGCGGCAGCGGCGGTTCCCAGTCGACGACCAGCAACCGGGGCACGTTAGGGAGCCGCAGGCCGAGTTCCTCGGCGACCTCCCGTATGCCGGCCCGCGCCGGGGGCTCCCCCGGCTCGACGACCCCGCCGGGGAACTCCCAGCCGGGCTTGTAGGTCGGGTCGACCAGCAGCACCCGGTCATCCTCGTCGAACAGCAGCACCCCCGCCGCGAGGGTCTCCGCGGTGGGTTCGGGGGTCTGCACGATGTCGCAGGCGCCCGCGCCCTCCTGTATCGCATCGGCTATCCGTTCGGCCGTCGCCCGGGCCGCGAGCCGCGAGGTGTCGAGCAGGTGGGCGTCGGCTGTGAGCCAGGTCAGGGCCTCCCGGTAGGCGGGCAGGTGGTCCAGGCACCAGGCGCGGATCCCCGCGCCGGCCTCAGCGCCGCCCAGGACCTCGGCGCGCTGGTCGACCCGCTCGCGCAGAACCGTTTCCTCGGCGTGCAGCAGCACATGCCGCACAGGAATCCGGCGGGCCGCCAGGCCGCCGAAGATCTCGTCCCGGTACTCCTGCCGCAGCAACGTCATCGGCACCACCAACGGTCCGCCGCCCACCTCCGCGAGCAGCGCGGCGGCGGTGTCGACGACCAGCCGCCGCCACGCAGGCAGTTCCCGGTAGTCGCCGACTTCGCCCAGCCGTTTCTCCGGGAGCATCAAGCGCAATCCGCTGCCGATGAGTGCCGGATCGTAGAGCACACTGCCCGGCAGCAGTTCGAGCAGTTCGCATGCGACAGTGCTCTTCCCTGCGCCGAACGCGCCGTTGAGCCAGACGATCACGGTGCCCCCTCTTCCGTAGCCCGGTAGCCCCCTACGAATTGCCCGGATCATCGCCGTCGGCAAACGCGCAGACCCGGCCATCGGCGCATACCGGTGACTTCGGAACCCGGGAACACGGTGGTCATCCCTCGTCGCGCCCCGAGCGCTCCGGCGCCGTCGCCCGGGACCACACGGCCGCTAGGGGCCACAAGGGGGTCCGCGAAGCCGACCTCGGCTGCCGGTGCCCTCCGACGCCGCGGCGGCGTCCACGCGCCGCGTGAGGACGGAAACCTGCGGGAGACGGGGCGCCCCGGAGGAGCTGAATACCGTTCCGGGCGGACGGACGGACGGAGGAGTGGAGGGGTGGAGGGGTGGAGGGCGAGCGGGTGGCTCCGGGGCTCCGGCCGGGTGCCGTCGAGGACGGCGCTGAGCCGGGCCCGTCGTCGCCTCGACGGTCCCGCCCATGCACTGCGCGCCGGCCGCTCCAGCCGCCCAGCGCCCGCCGAAGCACCGACCGGCGAAGCCGTTCTCGACAGACCGTCGCCGCCCGGCCCGCGGTCAGCCGGCCCGGCGTCGGCCGGCACATCCCGGCACCACACCGTCGCGAGGGTATCCGGTGCCGGCGCCACGGCCGGAACAGGGACTTTGACCCAAGAGGTGGCCGCGCCGCAGGGGCGTTTGACGCATGCAGGCGACACGACCCGGCTGGCACGATCACCGACAGGAGGGACCCATGGGGCCTCCCAGCGCGTCGCGTTCGACGCGACGCCTCCAGACGCAGGTGAATTGTCCCCGCAGATTCCTTGCCTCATGGGGTTCCAAAGGTGTTCGACGACGTTGAGAGATCGTCGTCGCAGGAGAGGGTATGAGACAAAGTCCGAGAGCGCGTCGCTTCTGGGGCGGGGACGGGCAGCGCCTGCAATGAAGAGAGCACCGGTGACCACCCCCGGGAAGTTTCCCCTGCACTTTCGTCACGCACGACTGCAGTCGGTGATCCAGGAGGGGCTGGCCGACGTCGAGAACCTTCTGCACGCGTCCGTGAAAAGCGATCTGCCGCTGCTCGACGAGGTCTCGCACCACCTCATCACGGCGGGTGGCAAACGCTTCCGGCCCGCACTGACGCTGTTGGCGGCGGAGTTCGGCGACCGCGACGCCCCGGCAGTGGTGAAGGCCGCCGCCGCGGTGGAGCTGACCCATCTGGCCACCCTGCACCATGACGACGTCATGGACGAGGCACTCGTGCGGCGCGGTGTCGCGAGCGTCAACGCGCGCTGGGGCAACCGCATGGCCGTCCGCTCGGGGGATTTCCTGCTCGCCCGTGCCACCCAGCTCGCGGTCTCCCTCGGCTCGGATGTCCTGCAGTCACACGGAGGAGTGCTGCGTCGCCTGGTCCGGGGGCAGGCCCTGGAGGTGAACGGGCCTCGCGAAGGCCAGGACCCGGTCGAGCACTACTTCGAGGTGATCGCCGACAAGACCGGGGCGCTGGTCGCGGCAGCCACCCGTTTCGGTGCGCTCCTCGCCGGCGCCGACGGCCACACCGTGCGGCTGATGGACGAATTCGGCGAACGTATCGGCGTCGCTTTCCAACTGGCCGACGACATCCTGGACATCAGCGGTGAGGTCGGCGAATTCGGCAAGCGGATCGGC
The DNA here is from genome assembly GCF_057707665.1 of Actinacidiphila sp. bgisy167. Lineage (NCBI taxonomy): Bacteria > Bacillati > Actinomycetota > Actinomycetes > Kitasatosporales > Streptomycetaceae > Actinacidiphila > Actinacidiphila sp. bgisy167. The sequence continues at coordinate 27,697 of NZ_JBYIQP010000073.1, forward strand.
ACCGACCTCCGGCGCGGAGTGCCCACGCTTCCCGTCCTGCTCATCAGGTCCACGTCGCCCGTCGCCGGCGATGCGACCGACTCCCGGCTTCGCCTGCTGCTCCAGGAGGACCTCACGGACGACACACGGCACGCGGAGGCCCTGCACCTGATACGCCGTCATCCCGCTTTCGCCGAGGCGCGGGCACGTACCCTGCGCCAGGCCGAGAGCGCCCGCGATCTGCTGGCTCATCTGCGGCGCAATCCTGCTCGGACCGTCCTGGAGGATCTGTGCACCGCCGTCATAGAACGGATCGCTTGAGGCGACACAGCGCAACGCCCGGGACCACGCGCCGCCACCCCGGCTCAGGGGCGCGGCCAGGACCCCGCACGAGAGCCTGACGGGACCCATCGCGGCCCGCCACCCTGGGTGAGGCGCTGCTGCCCTCCGGAGCCCTCCTCCGCAGCCGCGCACACCGCGCCGCCACGCGGGTCCTGCGCTCACGCCCGCCGCTACGGGTCCACCGAGCGGGTGGACGGACGTCCGGGCGGCCTGGGCAGGGACGTCGCACCGGCCCGTCCGCCGGTGTGCGCACGAGTGCCACAGGGCCGGGTTTTCCGGTGCGGCATGCCCGAGCCGTGCGGCCCACGGGAGCCGGCCTGGTGTGTGACGGCCCGGTCTGTGACGGCCCGGGGTCTGATCCGGGCTGGGGTGCGACGACCGGGGCCGGTGTCGGATCCGGGGGCCGGTGCCCGATTCGGAGCCGGCCGCTCACGGGCGGGCACGCCGCCGGACCCGTTCCGGGCCGCCGCACGCACCGGGCCGGCCCGGTCCCCTCAGCACCGCCACTCGCGGCCGTCCGGTCGGTGCACCCGGTGCCCGGTGCTACGGCATGACGCCCTGCGTCTGCTACGCGCCGGTCGCGAAGGGCTCCAGGCGCAGCGCCTGCGCCGCGGCGGCGGCCGCGCCGACGAGGCCCGCGTCCGTGCCGAGCACCGCGGGGACGACCTTCACCCCGGAAGCGAAGGACAGCGTGGCGTACCGGCGCAGGTGCGCACGGACTGGATCGAAGAGCAGCGGCCCCGCGCCCGCGACTCCGCCGCCGATCACCGCGACGTCGATCTCCAGCAGGGTGGCCGTCGCGGCGATGCCCGCGGCCAGCGCCTGAGCCGCCCGGTCGTAGGACGCGAGAGCGAGGGCGTCGCCCTCGCGGGCGGCCCGGGCGACAGCGGCGGCGTCGGACTCCTCCCCGTGCGCCGGACGCCAGCCGGACTCCAGGGCGCGGCGCACGATGTTCGGCCCGCTGGCCAGGCGCTCGACACAGCCGCGGCTGCCGCAGGGGCACACGTCGCCGTCGAGGTCGACGCTGATGTGGCCGATGTGCCCGGCGTTGCCGGTCGGGCCGGGCTGGAGCTTGCCGCCGAGGACGAGACCGCCGCCGACGCCGGTCGACACCACCATGCACAGCGCGTTGTCGTGCCCGCGGGCCGCACCCTGCCAGTGCTCGGCCGCGGTGATGGCGATGCCGTCGCCGGTGAGCACGACCGGCAGCCGGCCGACCCGCTCGCCCACCTGGGCGACCACCGGGAAGTCCCGCCAGCCTGCGATGTTGACGGGGCTCACCGTGCCCCGCGATGCGTCGATCGGCCCGGCGCTGCCGATGCCCACAGCGGCCACTCGCGGCCAGTCGGCCGACTCCTGCAGCCCGGTCAGCACCTCCGAGAGCGCTCCCATGACCGTCGTCGCGTCCCGGTCGGCCGGTGTCGGGCGCTGGACGCGTACGAGCAGGTCACCAGCGGCGTCCACCAACGCGCCCGCGATCTTGGTGCCGCCGATGTCCACGGCGGCGATCAGCGGGCCCGTACCGGCGGCACCCGACGGCGGGACGATGGACTCGGCAGAGCTCTCGAACGGCATGGGCGTAGTGTCGCCCTTTGTTGACAACGTTGTCCAGCCCATAGGATCACGGCGTGACCGATATTCCGCGCACCGCCCGCCCCACCATGAAGGATGTCGCGGCCCGGGCCGGGGTCGGCCTGAAGACGGTATCGCGTGTCGTCAACGAGGAACCGGGCGTCACCGAGGACACCATCTCGCGTGTCCAGGCGGCCATCGACGCCCTCGGATTCCGCCGCAACGACAGCGCGCGGTTGCTCCGCAAGGGCCGCACGGCCAGCATCGGGCTGGTCCTCGAGGACCTCGCCGATCCCTTCTACTCGCCGCTCAGCCGTGCCGTCGAGGACGTGGCGCGGGCGCACTCGACGCTGCTGTTCACCGGATCGAGCGCCGAGGACGCCGACCGCGAGCAGGAGCTGGTGCTCGCCTTCTGCGCCCGGCGCGTCGACGGGCTCGTCATCGTGCCCGCCAGCGACGACCACTGCTACCTCGAACCGGAGATCGCCGCCGGCGTCGCCACCGTCTTCGTCGACCGCCCCGCCGGCGGCATCGACGCGGACGTGGTCCTCAGCGACAACGCCGGAGGCACCCGTGAGGGCACCGCCCACCTCATCGCCCACGGGCACCGGCGCATCGGCTTCATCGGCGACCTGCCTCGCATCCACACCGCGGCCGAGCGTCTGCGCGGCTACCGGGAGGCGATGGAGGCCGCCGGGCTTCCTGTGCACGAGAACTGGGTGTCCTGCGGACCGACGGCTCCGGGCCGCGTCCGTGCCGCCGTGGAGTCCATGCTCAGCGGCCCGGAGCCGGTCACCGCCCTGTTCGCCGGCAACAACCGGATCACCGTGACCGCGGTACGGGTCCTCGCCGACCGGCCCGATGTGGTCGCGCTCGTCGGTTTCGACGACTTCGAGCTCGCCGACCTGCTGCGTCCCGCGGTCACCGTCGTCGCCCAGGATCCCGGGCAGCTCGGGCGGACCGCGGCCGGCCTGCTCTTCCAGCGGCTCGGCGGCTCCGCGGGCGCCCCCAAGCGGGTCGAGCTCGACTGCCGGCTGATCCCGCGCGGGTCCGGCGAGATCCCGCCGGCGCTGTAGCGGCGCGGCGTCGCATCAGCAGACGGCTCCCGCACGACCCGCCGACGCCCGCGTACGGGCACCGGGCCGGCGTCGTCACGTGCGCGGGCCGCTCCGGCAGGAGTTGTGGCGGCGCCGGGAAGCCGTCATGGCGCGCCGCGGGCCGCGCCCAGCAGCCTCGACCCCGCGGCCGGGCCGCACCCGGACCGACCGCGCCCCGGCCGCCCCACCGGGCGCACGGACACGCAGGCGCGCGGACGAGCGATACGCAGAAAGCGCTCAGGAACAGGCCGGGCACAGTCCGCGGTAGGTCACCTCGGCCGCCGAGACCGTGAACCCGAACCGCTCCTCGGCGGGGAGGTCGGCCAGCGGGTCCCCGGTCGGGTGGACGTCGCGCACGGCGCCGCACGCGGAGCACACAAGATGCTGGTGCGGACGGTGCGCGTTGGGGTCGTAGCGCTTGGCCCGGCCGTCGGTCGAGACCTCCATGACCTCGCCGAGGGAGACCAGCTCGCCCAGGGTGTTGTAGACGGTCGCCCGGGAGATCTCGGGCAGCAGACGTGCGGCGCGGGCGTGCACCTCGTCCGCCGTCAGGTGCACGTGCTCGCCGTCGAGGACCTCCGCGACGACACGTCGCTGGGACGTCATGCGCCAGCCGCGCCCGCGCAGTCGCTCCAGCAGGTCACTCATGTATGCCCACCCGTTCAGCTCGGAAGCCCGGAGGGCGCGCGTACACGCGTCCGGGTTCTGGTTGCCCATGGAGTTGATGCTCTTCTTGACTTGGACTGCGTCCATCGTAGGATCGGTTCCGGCGCCAGCCAAGGGACAGGAAGACTCCAGTACGGCAGAAGAGAGAGACGTGACGGGCCCACCGCCGAGCAGCCGCGGGGTGCCGCCTGGGAGCCACGGGCACCCGCGTCGCACTGCCGCAGGCGGTCCGGCACCCCTCCGTCGTCGCCAGACCGCCGGTGAGCCCCTCGCGCGCTCAACGCGGCGGCCCTCGCCCGAACGCGTCCGACGGCCCGCAGCCCTGAGCACCGTGATCCACCAGGTCCGGAAGGATTCCCATGTCTGAGAACCATGAAGCAATCGTCACAGACCCCAAGACGGAGGGTGTGAACGGTTGCCCCGTCGCGCACGGGCGCGCCCCGCACCCGACCCAGGGCGGGGGGAACCGGCAGTGGTGGCCGGAGCGGCTGAACCTGAAGATCCTCGCCAAGAACCCGGCGGTGGCGAACCCGCTCGGTGAGGACTTCGACTACTCCGAGGCCTTCAAGGCCCTCGACCTCGCCGCCGTCAAGAAGGACATCCTCGACGTCCTCACCACCTCGCAGGACTGGTGGCCGGCGGACTTCGGCCACTACGGCCCGTTCATGATCCGCATGGCGTGGCACAGCGCGGGCACCTACCGCATCAGCGACGGCCGCGGCGGCGCCGGCGCCGGCCAGCAGCGCTTCGCCCCGCTCAACAGCTGGCCGGACAACGGGAACCTGGACAAGGCCCGCCGCCTGCTGTGGCCGGTGAAGAAGAAGTACGGCCAGAGCATCTCCTGGGCCGACCTGATGATCCTGACCGGCAACGTCGCGCTGGAGTCGATGGGCTTCAAGACCTTCGGCTTCGCCGGCGGCCGCGAGGACGTCTGGGAGCCGGAGGAGGACGTCTACTGGGGCCCCGAGACCACCTGGCTCGGCGACGAGCGCTACACGGGCGACCGCCAGCTCGAGAACCCGCTCGGCGCCGTCCAGATGGGCCTGATCTACGTCAACCCGGAGGGCCCCAACGGCAACCCGGACCCGATCGCCGCCGCCCGCGACATCCGTGAGACCTTCCGCCGGATGGCGATGAACGACGAGGAGACCGTCGCCCTCATCGCCGGCGGCCACACCTTCGGCAAGACCCACGGCGCCGGTCCCGCCGACAACGTCGGCCCCGACCCCGAGGCCGCCTCCATGGAGGAGCAGGGCCTCGGCTGGCGGAACAGCTACGGCACCGGCAAGGGCGCGGACACCATCACCAGCGGCCTCGAGGTCACCTGGACCAGCACCCCGACCCGCTGGGGCATGGGCTTCTTCGAGAACCTCTTCGGCTACGAGTGGGAGCTGACGACCAGCCCGGCCGGCGCAAACCAGTGGGTCGCGAAGGACGGCGCGGGCGCGGGCACGATCCCCGACGCGCACGACTCCTCCAAGAGCCACGCCCCGACGATGCTCACCACGGACCTCGCGCTGCGGTTCGACCCCGTCTACGAGCAGATCTCGCGGCGCTTCCTCGCGAACCCGGACGAGTTCGCGGACGCCTTCGCCCGCGCGTGGTTCAAGCTGACCCACCGCGACATGGGTCCCGTCGTCCGCTACCTCGGCCCCGAGGTCCCGTCCGAGACCCTGCTGTGGCAGGACCCGCTGCCGGCGCGGACGCACGAGGTCGTCGACGCCGCGGACATCGCGGCCCTGAAGGAGCAGGTCCTCTCCTCGGGCCTGACCGTCTCCCAGCTGGTCTCCGCCGCCTGGGCGTCGGCCTCGACCTTCCGCGGCAGCGACAAGCGCGGCGGCGCCAACGGCGCCCGTGTGCGTCTGGAGCCGCAGCGCGGCTGGGAGGTCAACGACCCCGAGCAGCTCGCCGGGGTGCTGCGCACCCTGGAGGGCATCCAGGAGTCCTTCAACGCGGCGCAGTCCGGTGACAAGCGGATCTCGCTGGCCGACCTGATCGTGCTGGCCGGTGCCGCCGCCGTCGAGAAGGCCGCCGCGGACGCCGGTCACCCGGTCGAGGTGCCGTTCACGCCGGGCCGTGTGGACGCCGGGCAGGACCAGACGGACGTGGAGTCCTTCGCCGCGCTCGAGCCGGCCGCGGACGGGTTCCGCAACTACCTCGGCAAGGGCAACCGCCTGCCCGCCGAGTACCTGCTGCTCGACAAGGCGAACCTGCTCACCCTCAGCGCCCCCGAGATGACGGTCCTCGTCGGCGGTCTGCGCGTCCTGGGCGCCAACCACGGGCAGTCGTCGCACGGCGTCCTCACCGCCACCCCCGGGTCGCTGACGAACGACTTCTTCGTCAACCTGCTCGACCTGGGCACCTCGTGGAAGGCGACCTCCGAGGACCAGTCCACCTTCGAGGGCCGTGACAACGCCACCGGCGAGGTCAAGTGGACCGGCACCCGTGCCGACCTCGTGTTCGGCTCCAACTCCGAGCTGCGCGCGCTCGCGGAGGTCTACGCGAGCGACGACGCGAAGGCGAAGTTCGTGACCGACTTCGTCGCGGCGTGGGCGAAGGTCATGGACCTCGACCGGTTCGACCTGGTCTGATCGTCCGCAGCACCGGGACGTCCGGGCCGGCCCACGTGGGGGCGGCCCGGACGTCTTCGTATGCGCGCAGGCCTGGGGCCTCAGACGCCGGGGGCCCGGCCCGCGAGGGCGTCGAGGTCGGCGCGAACCAGCCCGGTGGCGGCGGCGACCTCGGAAGAGTCGAGCGCGCCGCAGTCGAGTCCACGCAGCAGGTAGCCGCTCAGCGCCCGGGCCGTCGCGGGTTCGTCCATGACGTCCCCGCCGGCCTTGGCGACGTAGGCCGCGAGCCGGGCCGCCGCCGCGTCCAGGCCCTCGCGGTAGAAGGCGTAGACCGCCGCGTACCGCGTGGGCAGATGGCCGGGATGCATGTCCCAGCCCTGGTGGTACGCGCGGGCCAAGGAGCGGCGGACCAAGCCGTAGTGCAGCCGCCAGGCCTCGTGGACCCGGGCGCCGGGACCGACGGGCAGCACATTGGTGGCGCCGTCGGAGAGCCGCACGCCCGTGCCGGCGGCGGCGACCTGCATGACGGCCTTGGCGTGGTCCGCGACCGGGTGGTCCATGGACTGGTACGCCGCGCTGACCCCGCAGGCGGCGCTGTAGTCGAAGGTCCCGTAGTGGAGCCCGGTGACCCGGCCTTCGGCGGCGTCGATCAGGCGGGCCACCGTCGCCGTCCCGTCCGGCCCCAGGATGGACTGGGTGGTCTCGATCTGGATCTCGAACCGCAGGCGTTTCTCGGGCAGTCCGCGTGCTCTCTCGAACTCCTCGGCGATCCGGACGAACGCCCTCACCTGCTGGGGGAAGGTGACCTTGGGCAGGGTCAGCACCAGGCCGCCGGGCAGAGCGCCGGCCTCCATCAGACCGGTGAGGAAGACATCGAGGGTGCGGATGCCGCGGTCGCGCACGGCGGCCTCCATGCCCTTCATGCGGATGCCGACGTAGGGAGGTGCGGTCCCGTCCGCGACGGCGCGGGCCACGAGACGGGCGGCGCGGGCGGCCGCCGCGTCCTCCTCGTCGTCGGGGCGGGAGCCGTAGCCGTCCTCGAAGTCGATCCGCAGGTCCTCGACCGGTTCGCGCAGCAGCTTGGCCCGTACGCGGTCGTGGACGGGCTCGGCGAGCCCGGCCGGCAGACCCAGTACGCCGGCCAGCCGCGCCGCGTCGGGGGCGTGTTCGTCCAGGGCGGCGAGGGCGCGGTCGCCCCACTGGCGCACGGTGTCGGCGGCGAAGGCGTCAGCGGGGACGTAGACGGTGTGCACGGGCTGCCGGGAGCCGGGGTCCCCGGGGTAGCGGCGGGCCAGTTCGGCGTCGACGGCGGCGAGGGAGGCGCCGATGTCTCGCCGTACCGCGTCGGCGAGCGAGGTGCGGACCGTCTCGTGCGGAGCCATCGGACACCCTCCCGGTCTTCAACAAATCGTTGAATTGAAGCTAA
>NZ_JBYIQP010000074.1:0-35256 GCF_057707665.1 Actinacidiphila sp. bgisy167
CGGCATACCACCGGCCGTCCCGCTGGTGGACCAGGTGGTGGGCGGCGAGGCTGTCGATGTGCCGTGCGATGGTGGCCGGCTGGTAGCCGACCGTGGCACTCAGGGCGTCGATGGTCGTCCCGTCGCTGCCGGCCGCGCGGAGCTGCTGGAGGGTCTTCAGTGCCGTGCGCGCGATACCGGACTCCTCGGGGCGGGGCGCGGCGGGATGCGGCACGGCGGGCGCCGCGACCGCCGTCGGGGACGGCACGGCGGAAGACGTCGTGACAGGGGGCGCGGCCGGGCCGGGGACGGATGCGGCGACCGCGGTGGGCGAGGGGGCCGCAGGGCCGGGCGCGGTCGCCGGTTCCGCCGGGGTCGGTGCGGCGGCGGTGTCGGCGCGGACGGGGGCGACGGGCCTCGGCGTGCGATTGACCGTGCGGTGCTTGCGGCCCTTCTGGTGACGGCGGGTGCTCATCGGGCGGTCCTCCTTCGCTGTGATCTTGAAGGCCCAACGGGGGACCGCCGCCGGAGTCACGCAGATGCACGCATGCGGGGGAACCGGCCGCGGCGGGGAATGCCCGCGGGCACCGCCGCCGTTGTACGAGGGACGGGTCGGACCCGAGGAAGGGAGTGCCCATGCCCCCCACGGACAGCCGTCGCGGGCACCGTGTCGACGCGGTGCCCGGCACGGAGCACGTGACCGTCACGATCGACGGCAAGGTCGTGGCCGAGACCCGGCGGCCGGTACTCGTCCACGAGACCGGACTGCCGGTGCGCTACTACATCCCGCCGCAGGACGTGGACCTCGCGCTCTTCCGCGGCAGCGACACCCGCACCACCTGCCCGTACAAGGGTGTCGCCTCCTACTGGTCGTACGGCGGCCACGAGGACGTCGCCTGGGCCTACGAGGAACCGCTCTCGTCGGTGCCAAAGATCACCGGCCACCTCTGCTTCTACGACACCGTGGCCGAGGTCGCGGTCTCCGACGCCTGATGCGGGGACGGTGCGCGCCGGCGCACCGTCCGCCGGCTCCTCGGGACCCGTGGGGCGGGGCTCCGCGCCGCACAGGCAGCACGACCGTTCGGTTTCCTCGCACGACGGCCGCCGGGGAGCAATGATGGTCACATGGCGAATCCGACGATTCTGACCGTCGACGACGATCCCGCAGTCTCCCGAGCCGTCGCCCGCGACATTCGCCGCAGGTACGGTGACCGCTACCGGGTGGTGCGGGCCACCTCGGGGGACGAGGCCCTCGGCGCGCTGCGGGAGATCAAGCTGCGCGGGGAGCAACTCGCGGTGATGCTCGCCGACTACCGCATGCCGAAGATGAACGGGGTGGAGTTCCTCGAGGCGGCGATGGACCTCTTCCCGCTCGCCCGCCGTGTGCTGCTCACGGCCTACGCCGACACCAGTGCGGCGATCGACGCGATCAACATCATCGACCTCGACCACTACCTTCTGAAGCCGTGGAGTCCGCCGGAGGAGAACCTGTATCCGGTGATCGACAACCTCCTGGAGGCGTGGCTGGCCACGCCCGATCCGACGGCGTCGGAGACCCGCGTGGTCGGCCACCGCTGGTCGGCACCCTCCTTCAAGGTCCGTGACTTCCTCACCCGCAACCTGGTGCCGTACCGCTGGGTGCCCGCGGAGGAGCCCGAGGCGGAGCAGTTGCTGACCGCGGCAGGGCTGACGTCCGCCGACGTCCCGCTGGTCGTGACCGCCGACGGGACCACGCTGGTGCGGCCCACGGAGGCCGAGCTCGCCGCCCACGTGGGGCTGAGCACGGTACCGGCCTCCGACTTCTACGACCTGGTGGTGGTCGGCGGCGGCCCCGCGGGACTGGGCGCGGCGGTGTACGGCGCGTCCGAAGGCCTGCGCACGGTGCTGGTGGAGCGCCGGGCGACCGGCGGTCAGGCGGGGCAGAGCAGCCGCATCGAGAACTACCTCGGCTTCCCGGACGGCGTCTCCGGCGCCCAGCTGACCGACCGGGCCCGCCGCCAGGCGACGAAGTTCGGGGCGGAGATCCTCAGCACGCGTGAGGTGGTCGCGCTGGAGGCCGCGGGCAGCGGACGCGTGCTGTCCTTCGGCGACGGCACGTCGATCGCCGCGCACACCGTCGTGCTGGCGACCGGGGTCGCCTACCGGCGGCTGGAAGCGCCGGGGCTGGCGGAGTTCACCGGCGCCGGGGTCTTCTACGGCTCCGCCATGACCGAGGCCATGAACTGCGCGGGTCAGGAGGTCTACATCGTCGGCGGGGCCAACTCGGCGGGACAGGCCGCCGTCTACTTCTCCCGCACCGCGTGCCGGGTGCACCTGCTGATCCGCGGCGCGGACCTGCACCGCTCGATGTCGCAATACCTGATCGACCAGATCGCGGCCGTCGACACCATCCAGATCCACCCCTGCACCGAGGTCGTCGGCGGCAAGGGCGGCAGCCACCTGGAGCAGTTGCTGCTCCGCGACGCGAAGAGCGGCGACGTCAGCACCGTGGACGCCTCGTTCCTGTTCGTCTTCATCGGCGCCGAGCCCCGCACGGACTGGCTGGAGGGAGTGGTGGCCCGGGACCGGCGCGGATTCGTCCTCACCGGTCCCGATCTGATGGCCGGCGGCAAGCGGCCCGCGGGCTGGCCGCTCCCCCGCGACCCGTACCACCTGGAGGCCAGCGTGCCGGGCGTCTTCGCCGCCGGCGACGTGCGGGCGGAGTCGGTCAAGCGGGTGGCATCCGCGGTCGGCGAGGGCGCGATGGCCGTGTCCCTGGTGCACCGTTACCTGGAGGCGCAGTGACCACGACGGACCGGCTGTCGCCGGAGCAGTTGCGGACCCTCTTCCTCTTCGAGTCGCTCGGCGAGAAGCAACTGGACTGGCTGGGAGAGACGGGCCGGGTGGAGCGGGTCCCGGCGGGCAGCCCCGTCTACGCCGAGGGCGATCCGGCGACCTGCTTCTATGTGCTGCTGAGCGGTACGGTGTCGCTGGGCCGGATCGTCCACGGCGACGTGATCGAGGTGAACCGCACCGACAAGCGGGGGGTCTACGCCGGGGCGACACAGGCCTACGTCGGGGACCGGGTGGAGCAGACCTACCCCAACTCCTTGCGGGCGGTGACCGACTGCGCCTTCTTCGTCATCCCGGCCGACGAGTTCGCCAAGGCGATGCGGCAGTGGTTCCCGATGGCGGTGCACCTGCTGGAGGGGCTGTTCTTCGGCTACCGCAAGCAGAACACCATCATCGGGGAGCGCGAGCGGCTGCTGGCGCTGGGCTCGCTGTCCGCCGGGCTCACCCACGAGCTCAACAACCCGGCCGCCGCCGCCGTGCGTGCCACCTCGGCGCTGCGCGACCGGGTGGCCGGCATGCGCCACAAGCTGGCGATGATCGCGGACGGCCGGCTCGACACCCGGCAGCTGCACGGACTGGTCGAGCTGCAGGACACCGCGATCAAGCGCATGGCGTCGGCGCCCGAGCGGTCGGCACTGGAAGCGTCCGACGCCGAGGACGAGCTGACGGACTGGCTCGAGGAGCACGGCGTGAACGGCTCCTGGGAACTGTCCTCGACACTCGTCGCGGGAGGCGTGGACACCGAGTGGCTGGACTCCGTGGTCGACACGGTCGGCGAGGAGCGGCTGGAGGCCGCGGTGCGCTGGCTCACGTACACCCTCGACAGCGAACTGCTCATGGGCGAGATCGACGACGCCGTCACCCGGATCTCCGGACTGGTGGGGGCCGCGAAGCAGTACTCGCAGCTCGACCGGGCCCCGCAGCAGACGGTGGACGTGCACGCGCTGCTCGACGCGACGCTCACCATGCTGCACGCGAAGATCCCCGGCGGGGTGCGGGTCGTCAAGGAGTACGACCGCGGTCTGCCGCAGATCCAGGCCTACGGCGCCGAACTCAACCAGGTGTGGACCAACCTCGTCGTCAACGCCCTGGACGCCATGGGGGGTTCGGGCACCCTGACGCTGCGGACCTCCTGGGACGGCGCCGACCGGTTGCTGGTGGAGGTCGGCGACACCGGTCCCGGCGTGCCGCCGGAGATCCGTCCGCGGATCTTCGAGCCGTTCTTCACCACCAAGCCGGTGGGCGAGGGGACCGGGCTGGGCCTCGACATCTCGTACCGCATCGTGGTCAACAAGCACCACGGCGACATCCGGGTCGAGTCGAGCCCCGGCGACACGCGCTTCATCGTCTGCCTGCCGGTCGCCCAGCCCGCGACGCCCCCTGGGGAGGTCCGGACGCCGCGCTGAGCCCGGCGCCGGGGCGCGAGGGGATCAGGCCACCGGGCTCTTGGGGGGTGCTCCGGCGCGCTCACGGCGGACGGGGAGCTGTTCGGCCGCGCCCTTCAGCGAGCGCAGGGCCAGCAGCAGCACACCGATGTCGTCGATGAGGACGGGGTCGGGCAGCAGGTCCACGGGGCAGACCAGATAGACCAGCGCGGCCCAGAACGCCAGCTTGCCCGAACGCGGGACGTCCGCGCTGCGCAGCAGCGAGCGGATGCGCGCCATCTTCACCACGAGCACCACGGCCACGCCGAGCATCGCCGCGACCGCCACGGCGGCGATCACGAGGGCCACGGTCGACCAGTCTCCCAGGTCCATGTCAGTCTCCCTCGTCGCGGTCTACCCGGCCGGTGTGTCGGGAAACGGTATCCGACCCGGGACGGGGACGAGGCATGCCCCCGCCCCTGCGCGCGGCCGCGGGCCTGCGGGGCACACGTCGACTCCCGCCCGGCCTGGGGCGGTGCTGCGGGCGCCGGGGCCCGGGTCGTACCGGGCACGACAGGCGGGAAGCCGCCTGCGGCCCGGCGCGCTGATGACCCGCCGTCACACGCCGGCCGCCGGCACGCCTTCCGCTCGCGGGCCCGGCCGCCGGACGAAGGCGGACAGCCGGCGGTAGGCGCCGCGCAGCTCACGCCGGGCGAAGTCCTCGCGGACGTCGATCAGGGCGCCGTGGGAAGCGGTGGGGTCGACCGTGAAGCGGTCGTGCCAGCCGCCGCCCGAGGCGATGATCACGGGAGTGCGGACCCCGTCGAACTGGTCGGCGGTGATGTCGACGCGCAGGCCGTTCTTCTCGATCCACGCGTGACAGGCCCGGTTCTCCCAGCCGCTGACGTACCTCCACACCCCCTGTCCGTTCTCGTAGAGGTACTGGCCGAGAAGGATGGAGGCGTCCCCGCAGGAGCCGTACGGGAAGCGCTCCAGGGAGACCAGGCCCGGGTCGGGGCAGTCGACGATCGCCTGCCGGAATCCGAGGACCAGGGTGCGGAGTTCGGACACCCGCGGAGTCTAACCCGGTGAAGATCGTTTGCGGTTGCCGTGGACATCTCCTGACGGCTCCGGGCAGACGTTGCGCACGCGGGGCAGCGGGTGCGCGCGCCGGGCTCACGCAGCCGGCCGGCGCCGCGCCTGGAGCACCTCGCCCACGGCGACCGCCGCCGCCGTGGCGACGCCCCCCAACGGCACCGCCGCTCCCCCGCAGAAGGTGCTCGCCAACACCGCCAGCGCGCCGGCGGGCAGCACCACATGCTCGGCGAAGCCGCGCTTGGCGCTGCGGGAGTGGATCAGCCAGACCGTCAGCAGGAAGAGCGCGGTCGGCAGCGTGACGGCGGCCGCGGCGGCCTCCTGCGAGATGTGCGCCTTGTGCACGGCCTGCTCGACCACCACTTCGAGCCCCGCGCCGATGGCCGCGGCGGAACCGAAGACGAGGTAGTGCCCGTAGCCCCACAGGAACGCCCGCGTGCTGCTGGTGAGGTGCTGGTGGATGGGGACGGCGAAGTAGATCCAGTAGGCGGAGAAGACGATCAGCAGTCCCCCGACCGCGACGGGCAGCAACTCGCCGAGCGCCGAGAACTCGTCGACGGCGGACTGCACGGCCACGGTCGCGGCGGCCACCGACTCGCCGAGCACGATGATGGTGAACAGGCCGTAGCGTTCGGAGATGTGGTGCGGGTGCCAGGAGGTGCGCTGCGACCGCTCGGCGCAGGCCGGCACCGCCAGCTCTGCGGCGGCCAGGACCAGGAAGCCCCAGTTCCACGCGCCTCCGGGCAGGAGCAGCAGGACGACCCAGCCCACCTGGACGGCGATCAGGCCGGTGGCGTAGCGCAGGGCCGTGGTCCGCGCCGCCCCCGCCGCGTTGCGTGCCGCGCGCAACCACTGGAAGGCGAGTGCGACGCGCATGATGATGTAGCCGGCCACGGCGATCGAGAAGTCGTTCGCGTCGAAGGCGCGGGGGACACCGGCCGCCAGGACCAGGACGCCGGTGATCTGGACGAAGGTGGCGATGCGGTAGGGCACGTCGTCGGTGTCGAAGGCCGAGGCGAACCAGGTGAAGTTCATCCACGCCAGCCAGATCGCGAAGAACACCAGGCAGTAGCCGAGGATGCCGTGGCCGGGGTGGCCCTCGGCGACCGCGTGCACCAGCCGTACCCCGGCCTGGGCGACCGCCACCACGAAGCAGAGGTCGAAGAGCAGCTCCAGCGGCGTGGCGACCCGGTGCGGCTCGTGCGGGTCGCGGGCCGTCATCCGGATCAGCGGACGGAAGCGGCGGCCCGACGGGGCGGGGGCGTGATCGGTCATCCGCGCATAGTAGGCGGCGCGCCCGTGCCCGCGCCCTGACAGGACCGGGCGCGGGCACGTGAGCAGGGGGACGTGAACGGGGGACGGCCGACGCGGCGCGGGCGGCGACCGCGGCGGGACGACGGGTCAGCCGGCGCAGTCGCCCTGGAGCAGCCCGGCGCGCAGCCGGGCCAGGGTGCGCGAGAGCAGTCGCGAGACGTGCATCTGCGTGCACCCCATGATCTCACCGATCTGAGCCTGCGTCAGCTCCTCCACGTAGCGCAGGTGGAGCAGCTTCCGCTCGCGCTCGTCGAGCTGCACCACGAGCGGTGCGAGGGAGCCGAGATCCTCGACGAGCTCCATGGCGGGGTCGACCGCGCCGATGAAGTCGGCGAGCACCGTCTCCCCTTCGTCGCCGTCGTCGCCGCTCAAGGCCGCGTCCAGCGAGGAAGCGGTGTAGCCGTTGGACGCCACCTGGGCCTCGACGACCTCGGCCTCGGAGATGTCCATGAGCGCCGCGAGCTCGCTCACCTTCGCAGCGCGGCCCAGGCGTGAGGACAGCTCGTCCCGGGCACGGGCCAGTTCCACCCGGCGCTCCTGGAGGCGGCGCGGCACGTGCACCGCCCAGGTCGTGTCGCGGAAGAACCGCTTGATCTCACCGACGATGTACGGCACCGCGAAGGTGGTGAACTCGACCTCGCGCGAGAGGTCGAACCGGTCGATGGCCTTGATCAGCCCGATCGTCCCGACCTGGACGATGTCCTCCATCTCGTCGCTGCGGTCCCGGAAGCGCCTGGCCGCGAACCGGACGAGGGACATGTTCATCTCGATGAGGGTGTTGCGGGCGTACTGGTACTCCTCGGTGCCCTCCTCGAGCACCGTCAGGCGCTCGAGGAAAAGCTTCGACAGGCGGCGTGCGCTCGTGGGAGCCACGCTGCTCGGGTCGGTGATCTGCGGCAGCACGTCCGCACCGGGAGTGTCCACATCGGCGCTCGTCCCGCTCACGTGGGCGATCACGGCTCCTCCTCGCACCTCAGTACCTCTGCACCTTCGGGTATGGCTTTCCTTGCGTTGCCGGTGCGGATACCCCCTCCTGCGCGAAGCATTCCTCTTTTGTCATCCGGGGACCGTGGATCGTCCCGGGGCAGCGTATGACCGGCCAGTGGGGGCACACCCAGGATGGGACCGATGATGCCAACGGGGTGATCGTGCGTGTACAGCATCGAGCCGGACACGGAGGGCGTGGGAGCCGTGCGGCCTGCCACTGCGGACCTGTCGCCGCCCACCACCGTCGGCGGGGCGCGCGACTTCGCGCGCGCCCGGCTCACGGGTGTCGATCCTGATCGGGTGGAGGACTGCCTGCTGGTCGTCTCCGAACTGGTCACCAACGCCTTCCGCCACGGCGGCGGGCTGGCGGCCCTCGAGGTGGTGGCGTCCCCGGACGCGATCCACGTCTGCGTCCAGGATCACAACGACCGGCTGCCTGTCCCGACCCAGCCCTCCGCCGGCTTCCTGCCCGGCGGCTACGGCCTGCACCTGGTGCGCCGGATCGCCCGGGACATCCGCGTGACGCCGCTCCGCACGGGTGGCAAAATCGTCCGCGTCCGTCTGCCGCGCTGAGCTTCCGGGCCTCACCGCCGTACGTGTGGGCGAACGGATCGCGGCAACAAGCCTCTTGGGTGCGCGAGGACCCGCACCACGGTCGGATCGAACGTCGGGGCCGGATCGGCCCCCGGGAGGCACACCATGACCACGGGCATCATCATCGGCGCGGTCGTCGTCGTCCTGGTCGCCCTCGCCGCGGTCGTCACGACGCGGCAGGGCGGCACGAGACGGCTCAGGCGCCGTTTCGGACCGGAGTACGAACGCGCGGTCGCCCGTCATGACGGCGACAACGAGGCGGCACACCGGGAGTTGCGAGAGCGCGTCGACCGGTACGGCGGACTGAACCCCACGCCGCTGAGCCGAGGGCAGGCCGAGGAGTACCGCGTCGCCTGGGCGGCGCTGCAGGAACGGTTCGTCGACTCCCCCATCGAGGCGGTGCGGGACGCATCGCGGCTGCTGGACCGGTTGGCGCACGACCGGGGCTTTCCGGAGCACGCCTCGGGCGAGCAGATCGACGCCCTGTCGGTCCACCACCCGCGGCGCCTTCAGGCCTACCGTGACCTGCGCGCGGTCTCGGATCCCGGGAGCGACGGCGATCGCGCCCCGGCGGGCACCGAGGAACTGCGCGCGCGGCTGCTGGGAGCCCGGGCGCTGTTCGACGACCTCGTCGCGGAGGACGAGAAGTCCCTGAGCACCGCGCGCGAGGGCGGTGCGGGTGGCCGAGACCCCGGCCGCGACGACTCCCACCGCTTCCGCATGCCGTCCCGGAGCAGCCGATGAACCCCGCACACGAGCACCGCGAAGCCGGCGCGACGGCCGGGAAGGACACGACGGCAGGCAGCGCCGAGGCCGAGGAGACCGTCCTCAGCGGACGCGACGAGCGCTCGGCGGCCCACGGCGGGCCGACGTCCACCACCGACGCCGCCGCCCGCGAACCGCGGAGGGGGACGGGGACCGCGGCGGAGAGAGGCGGGCCGCCCGCCGCGCGCCGCCCCGCCGGTCGGCACCGGCCCGAGGACGCACCACACGCCACCGAGGCGAAGGACCAGGCAGCCGTCGGGAGGCCCGCGCCGAAGAAGGGGGACGGAAAGCGGACACCGTCCGCGGCGGAGGGGAAGGCCGGCGACTCCGCACCGGCCGTGAGGGAGGAAAGGCCTCAGGTCCCCGAACGACCCGAGACCGCCCCGGGTGCCACGCGGGAGTCGCCGGTACCCGCCCCCACCGCTCCGCCGCACCCGGACGGTGCGGTGGACACGCTGCGGCAGCGGCTGCGGCACGCGGTCGGCGGCTTCGTCGACGATCCGCGCCAGGCCGTCGAGGAGGCCGACGAGCTCCTCGGCGAGGCCACCGAGCGGCTGTGCGGCGAACTGCGCAGCCGGCGCGACGCACTGCGCTCGGGCCGGCGGGACGGCGGGCGCGAAGGGGGCCGGGACGGCCACGAGGGGGACGACACCGAGAAGATGCGCCTGACCCTGCAGAGCTATCGCGACCTCGTCGACCGGGTCCTGCGGTTCTGAGGACCGCACCGCGCGCACGGCAATACCGGCGGTGGCCGGGAAACCCGGGGTTTCCCGGCCACCGCCGGTCTGCCGACCGTTCCGGCTCGCGGGTCAGTCGCCCCGATGGCGGAACCGGGCCCAGTACGGCAGCCCGTACCAGCAGACCACGTACCAGCAGAGAACGCCGACGACGAGCCAGGGCACATAGTCGTCGTGGGTCGCGGCGCGCAGCACCAGCAGCAGGGCCGAGGCCATCGTCAGCAGCAGCAGCACGAGCCCGACGAGGGTGAGCCGGGAGGCCCAGCGCACGGCCTGCGGCTTGATGCGGCGGCCGGAGACGATGCGGTGGAAGGAGACGGGGCCGATGAGCGCCCCCGTCGCACAGGCGCCGAGGACGACCGTGACGATGTAGATCGTGTGGTCGGTCGTCCCGAGATCCTCGTAGCGCGGGGTGAACACGACGGTCAGCAGGAAGCCGAAGAGGATCTGCACACCCGTCTGGGCAACCCGCACCTCCTGGATCAGCTCGCTCCACTTCCGGTCGGCGCGCTCGTCCTCGGTCTCGTCGCGCCCGTCTCCCGGGCCGGTCCGTCTTCCCGCGCCGTCACTGGACATGGCACCCTCTCACAGGTCGGTCTGGCTCCTCACAGCTGACTTACCATCAGCGTCCCGGCCACGCCCTGCGGCGCGGCTGGGGCGTCACGACAAGGACGGCGACCGGGCTGGTCGCCGTCCTGTGAGCGGTCCGGCCGCCGCCGCACGGGACGGCCGGACCGCGGTGCTCACCGCCGCGCCCTGCCGCGCGACAGCAGGCTCACTCCGACGGCCGCGAGGCCGATCTGTATCAGCCACTCGATCCAGTCGACGCCGGCCGTGTCGGCGACGCCGAGCCCCTGGGCGATCGCGCTGCCGAGGAGGGCCGCCACGATGCCGACGACGATCGTCCACAGCACCCCGATCGACTGCCGCCCCGGCACGAGCAGACGCCCCAGCACACCGACGATCAGACCGATCACGATGGCACTGATGATGCTCGAGATCTCCATCTCCACCTCAACCCCGTCTCGTCCGGCTCAGACCGGAAGTGTGTTCGCACCACGCGGATACCCCCCGCCGGGCACTCCACGCAGCGCACCGGCGCGCCGGAGGACCTGTGGGCCGCCGTACCGCCTGGGTGTGTTCCGGCCGCGACGGGGCAACCGGTGCATCGGAGGCAGTCGGGGGCATGGAGGATGCGAGTGGACACGACGGCGGGTGCGGGCGCGTTTCGGCCCGGGACGCAGGGGAGGAAGGCGATCCGCGCCGGGGCACGGGCGGGTCTCGCGGCCCGCGGGGTCGTCTACGCGCTGCTGGGGGTGCTGGCGCTGCGGGTCGCCTTCGACGGCTCATCGGAACAGGCGGACCGCGGCGGCGCGGTGGCCCGGCTCGCGGCGCAGCCCTTCGGCGGGTTCCTGGTCTGGGCCCTTGCCGCGGGGTTCGCCGGGATGACGTTGTGGCGGCTGTCGGAGGCCGCCTTCGGCGCGGCGGGGCCGGACGGGCACACGGCGGGCAAGCGGCTCATGTCCGCGGCCCGGGCGGTGTTCTACGCCTTCGTGACGTACTCCGTGGCGGCCTTCGCGGTGGACGGCTCCTCCGGCGGCGGTTCGAGCGACGCGGCCTCCAAGGACGTCACCGCGCGCGTCCTGCACTGGCCCATGGGCCGCTGGCTGGTGGGAGCGGCCGGCCTGGCCCTCGCCGGAGCCGGGGTGTGGATCGCCGTACGGGCGCTGCTGCGCCGCTTCCGCAAGCACCTGCGGACCGGCGCGATGTCACCGCGCGTCCGGAAGGCGGTCGACTTCCTCGGGGTCGCCGGAGGCGCGAGCCGGGGGGTGGTGTTCACCGCCGCCGGCTGCTTCGTCGTCGTCGCGGCGGTCCGCTTCGACCCCGACCGGGCCAAGGGGCTGGACGACACACTCCGTACCTTCCGCGACGCCCCTGCCGGGCCATGGCTGCTGGCGTCGATCGCGGCCGGCCTGGCGCTGTTCGGGGTGTTCTCCTGGGCGATGGCGCGCTGGCGACGGGTCTGAGCGGCGGCGAGCGGGGGCGCATCCGGTACATCCCGGACGCCCGTCCGACGCCGCACCGCAGGTACGTCCCCATGCTGCCACGTCTGCACCGGCTCTTGGGCGACCGATAGGGGCCGCACGGCGCGGGCGGCCGGGTCGCCGCGGGATGCCGCGCGTCGGCGGGTCCCGGGGGGCCACCGGCCGGCAGCGTTCGGCGTCCCGACATGCCGCACCCGGCGGCGCCGGTTCAGCGCTCCGGGGGTTCCAGCACCCTCACGGGCACCCGCCGCACACGGGCGGCGGTCACTGCGGGCCGCTCCAGGCGAGGTGGACCACGGCCAGGTCGTCGTCCAGGCCACCGTGGCCCGCGGCCAGGGCCTCGGCGCGCGCGATCAGGGTGTCGACGAACTCCGGGGCGGGCAGCGCGGCGTACTGCCTGGCCAGGGCCAGCAGGCCCTCCTCGCCGAGCCGGCCCTCGTCCGTCCGGCCCTCGAACAGGCCGTCCGTGAACAGCGTCAGGGACTGGCCGGGGCGGAGTTCCAGCCGGCCCTCGGGCCACTCCCCCGTGCCGGGCGCCACGCCCATGGCGGGCCCGCGGGGCGGCTCGGCGTATTCCACGGCGCCCTCCGGGGTCAGGATGAGCAGTCCGTGGTGGCCCGCCCGCCATACCCGGGCGCTCCGGCGGTCGGGGGCGAGGGTGAGAACGACGGCGGTGGCGAAGATCTCGGGGGCGGCGCGTTCGGCCACCAGCACCTGCTCCAGCAGCGCGAGTTGGCGGGCGCCCTCAACCCCGGTCAGCACCAGGGTGCGCCAGGCTATGCGCAGTCCGACGCCGAGCGCGGCTTCGTCGGGCCCGTGCCCCGACACATCCCCCACAAGGGTGTGGACCACGCCCTCTGCGGTCTCCACGACGTCGTAGAAGTCGCCTCCGAGCAGGGAGTCGGGCCGACCGGGACGGTAACGCGGCGTGACGGTGACGTCGTTGGTGCGCAGCATGGGCGACGGGAGCAGCCCGCGCTCCAGACGTGCGTTCTCCTGGGCACGCATCTGACTGGCCCGCAAGGCGACGGCCGCGCGTTCGGTCTGCTTGCGCTGGACCGCGTAGCGCAGCGCACGGCCGAGGAGTTCGCCTTCCACGCGGCCCTTGACCAGGTAGTCCTGGGCTCCCGCGGAGAGCGCTGCCAGGCCGGTCGGCTCCTCGGCGAGGCCGGTGAGCACGACGACGGCGGCGCGGTCGGTGAGCGCCAGGGCGCGGCCGAGGGCGTCGAGGCCCTGCCCGTCGGGCAGGTGCAGGTCCAGCAGGACGCAGTCGGCGGGGCGCGCGGCCAGCTGGGCGCCGGCCTCGGCGAGTGTGCGCACCCAGCGTAGTTCGACCGCCACCCCGCTGTCGGCGACCAGTTCCTCGACGAGCAGCGCGTCCCCCGCGTCGTCCTCGACAAGGAGGACGGAGAGCCGGTTGTGCCGGCCGTCACCCTGTCTGGGGATGACGCCCTCGGGGGGCGTCAGTGTGTTGCCTTCCACATCGTCTCCCCACCCCGGGGCGCCCCGGTCTGGGGCACGGGATCGTGCGTGAACGGCACATTGGCCGGCGCCCTTGGGACAGTGCCGGCAGTCCGGTCACCGCCGTCCGGCAACAGTAGTCGAAGGCGGCGATCACCAGGAGGTCCGGGAGTGACCCGCACTCATGCCCGCTGACGGTACTTCAACTGATGTGCCGCGACGGCGGGGAGAGGTCCGCTGGGCGGATCGGCCGGGTCGCGCGGCCGGGGCGCGCGGCCGGTCCGCGGCCCCCGAGTGCGGGCGCCGCCGGGCTCGGCGACCGGGGTCGCGGCGGGGTCGGAGACGGCGGGCGGCACGGCCGGGGTGCGGGCCGGGGCGCCGCCGTCCCTCCGGGCGGCACGGCCGATCCCCATGGCGGCGGGCCGCCCCCGCGCGTGGGCACCCGTCAGCCGTCGGTGAAGGTCTCGCCAAGTTCGGCCTTGCGCACCAGCAGCTCCGGCGCCGCGAAGCGCTCGCCGTAGGCGGCCCGCAGTTCCTCGGCGCGGGCGAGGAAGCCGGCCGGGCCGCCCGGGTACCCGTTGACGTACTGCAGGACCCCGCCCGTCCACGCGGGGAAGCCGATGCCCAGGAGCGAACCGATGTTGGCGTCGGCGACGGAGGTGACGACGTTCTCTTCCAGACAGCGGACGGCGTCCAGGGCCTCGGCGAAGAGCATGCGCTCCTTGAGGTCCTCGAAGGGCACCGCCGCCGCCTCCGGCCTGGTGAAGTGCTCGCGCAGTCCGGGCCACAGGCCGGCCCGCCCGCCGTCCGCGTAGTCGTAGAAGCCGGCGCCGCCACTGCGTCCGGTACGGCCGAACTCCTCGACCATGCGGTCGATGACGGCGTCCGCGGGGTGCGGACGCCAGGTGCCGCCCGCCTCCTCCACCGCGCGCCGCGACTCCGCGCGGATCCTGCGGGGCAGGGTGGGCGTCAGCTCGTCCATCAGGGCGAGCACCTTGGCCGGGTATCCGGCCTGGGCGGCCGCCTGCTCCACGGTGGCGGGGTCGACGCCCTCACCGACCATGGCGACGCCCTCGTTGATGAAGTGCCCGATGACCCGCGAGGTGAAGAAGCCGCGCGCGTCGTTGACGACGATCGGTGTCTTGCGGATCTGCCGGACCAGGTCGAAGGCGCGGGCGATCGCCTCGTCGCCGGTGCGGGCGCCCCTGACGACCTCGACCAGCGGCATCCTGTCGACCGGCGAGAAGAAGTGCAGCCCGACGAAGGCCTCGCGTCGCTGCACGCCCTCCGCCAGAAGGGTGATGGGCAGGGTGGAGGTGTTGGAGCAGAGCAGGGCGTCGGGGGCGACGACGCCCTCGATCTCCTGGAAGACCTTGTGCTTGAGGGCCGGGTCCTCGAAGACCGCCTCGATGACGGCGTCGCAGCCCGCCACGGCCTGCGGGTCGGCCGTGGGACTGATCCGGGCGAGCAGCTCGTCCCGCTTCTCCTGAGAGGTGCGGCCCTTGGCCAGGGCCCTGTCGAGGAGTTTGGCGGAGTACGCCTTGCCGCGCTCGGCGGCCTCGGCCGTGACGTCCTTCAGGACGACCTCGATGCCCGCCCTGGCGCACGCGTAGGCGATGCCCGCACCCATCATGCCGGCGCCGAGCACTGCCACCTTGGCGACGGTGCGGGCCGGGAGGCCCTTGGGGCGGCTGGCGCCGGAATTGACGGCCTGCATGTCGAAGAAGAAGGCCTGGATCATGTTCTTGGCGATCGGGCCGGTCACCAGCTCGGTGAAGTAGCGGGACTCGACGGCGAAGGCGGTGTCGATGTCGACCTGGGCGCTCTCCACGGCCGCGGCCAGGATGTTGCGCTGCGCCGGGTAGGGGGCGCCGGCGAGCTGCTTGCGCAGGGTGGCCGGGAAGGCCGGCAGGTCGGCGGCGAACGCGGGGGTGCTCGGGGTGCCGCCGGGGATGAGGTAGCCCTTGGTGTCCCAGGGCTGCGCGGCGTCGGGGTGGGCGTCGATGAAGGCGCGGGCCTTGGCGAGCATGTCGTCGCGGTCGGAGGCCACCTCGTCGACCAGCCCGTTCTCCAGCGCGCGCCGCGGGTCGTAGCGGGTGCCCTGCAGCAGCACCTTCAGCAGCGCGTCGGTGATGCCGAGCAGCCGCACCGTCCGGACGACCCCGCCGCCGCCGGGGAGCAGTCCGAAGGTGGCCTCGGGCAGGCCGATCCTCGAGCCGGGCGCGTCGAGCGCGACGCGGTGGTGGCAGGCCAGCGCGATCTCGTAACCGCCGCCCAGGGCCGCGCCGTTGATCGCGGCGACGACGGGCCTGCCGAGGGTCTCGATACGGCGCAGGTCGCGCTTCATCCTCATGCCGGCCTCGAAGATCCTCTGAGCGTCCCCGGGACCCGCCTTGATCATGTCCTTGAGGTCGCCGCCGGCGAAGAAGGTCTTCTTGGCGGAGGTGACGATGACGCCGCGGACCGCGTCGCGTTCCGCCTCCAGACGGTCGGCGACGTCCCCCAGGGACTGCCTGAATGCCTGGTTCATGGTGTTCGCGGACTGGTCCGGGTCGTCCAGGACGAGGGTGACGACCCCGGTCTCGTCCTGTTCCCAGCGGATGGCGGTGTTCGTGGGCGCAGCGGTCATGTCGGCGGCTCCGTAGCGGGATGAAGCGGGACGGGAGGCGGGAGGCAGGTCTGGGCGCGGGAACGGTCAGAGGCGCTCGACGACGGTGGCGATGCCCATGCCGCCGCCGACGCACAGCGTGGCCAGTCCGTACCGCTGGTCGCGGCGCTCCAGTTCGTCGACGAGGGTGCCCAGGATCATGGCGCCGGTGGCGCCGAGAGGGTGGCCGAGCGCGATGGCGCCGCCGTTGACGTTGACCTTGTCGTGGCTCAGGCCCATCTCCCGCATGAAGCGCAGGACGACAGCCGCGAACGCCTCGTTGATCTCGACGAGGTCGATGTCGTCGACGGTGAGCCCGGCCTTGGCGAGCGCCTTGCGGCTGGCGGGGGCGGGGCCGGTGAGCATGATGGTGGGGTCCGCGCCGGAGACGGCGGCGGAGACGATGCGGGCCCGCGGCGTCAGGCCGAAGCGTTCGCCCGTCTCCCGGTTGCCGATGACCACGAGGGCGGCGCCGTCCACGATGCCGGAGGAGTTGCCCGCGTGGTGGACGTGGTCGATCTTCTCGACCCAGTGGTACTTCTGCAGCGCGACGGCGTCGAAGCCGCCCGCCTCGCCGATGCCGGCGAAGGACGGCTTGAGCCCGGCGAGGCTCTCCGCGGTGGTGCCGGGCCGCAGGTGCTCGTCGCGGTCGAGGACGACCAGGCCGTTGCGGTCGAGGACGGGGACGACCGATCGGTCGAAGCGGCCCTCCTTCCACGCCTGCGCGGCACGGGCCTGCGACTCGGCGGCGTAGGAGTCCACGTCGTGGCGGCTGAAACCCTCGATGGTGGCGATGAGGTCGGCGCCGACGCCCTGGGGCACGAAGCCCGTGGTGTAGCTGGTCAGCGGGTCCATGGCCCACGGACCGCCGTCGGAGCCCATGGGGACGCGGGACATCGATTCGACGCCGCCGGCCAGCACCAGGTCCTCCCAGCCCGAACGGACCTTGGCGGCCGCCATGTTGACGGCCTCCAGGCCGGAGGCGCAGAAGCGGTTCTCCTGCACGCCGGCCACGGTCTCGGGCAGTCCGGCGGCGATGGCGGCGGTCTTGGCGATGTCGGAGCCCTGGTCGCCGATCGGGGTGACGACACCGAGCACGATGTCGTCGATCGCGGCCGGGTCGAGGCCGGGCAGCCTGCGACGAAGTTCGTCGATGAGCCCGGTGACCAGGTCGATGGGCTTGGTGCCGTGGAGGGAGCCGTTGGCCTTGCCGCGCCCGCGCGGGGTGCGGATGGCCTCGTAGACGTAGGCGTCGGTGCTCAACGTCGGGTGCCTTTCGATGAGGGTGCGGTGCGGGTGACCATACGGGCGCTCGCCGTGCGCCGGCGGCCGGCTACGGGAGCCGGTCCCCGGCCTGCCCGGCGACGGTGGCGGGCGCCGCGGCCCCGGGGGCGGGCGCGGGGAGGCCCCAGTCGCGCGCGACCTCCGCGGTGTGCGCGCCGGGCAGGGCGGGCGGCCGCCGCAACGCGCCGGGGGTGGCGGAGAAGCGCGGGGCGGGCGCGGGCTGGGTGACGCCGCCGGGGTCGGCGAAGGTGCCGCGGGCGGCCAGGTGGGGGTGGGCGACGGCCTCGGCCAGCGACAGCACCGGCGCCGTGCAGGCGTCGCTGCCCTCGAAGACCTCCGTCCACTCCTGGCGGGTGGCGGACTTGAAGCGTGCCGCGATCAGAGCGCGCAGTTCGTCCCAGCGTCCGAGGTCACCCCGGTCCGGAGCGTCCGCGGGGAGGCCGAGCAGCCGGGCGAACTCCGCGTAGAAGGCGGGTTCCAGGGCGCCGACGGCCATCCACCCGCCGTCGGCGGTCTCATAAACGGCGTAGTAGGGGCAGCCGCCGTCCAGCAGGTTGGCGCCGCGCCGGTCCTGCCAGCCGCCGGCGGCGACCATACCGCGGATCATCGCGCCGAGATGGGCGACGCCGTCGACGATGGCCGCGTCGACGACCTGGCCGGCGCCGGTGGCGCGGGCGTGGTGGAGGGCCGCGAGCACCCCTGTGACGAGATAGAGGGAGCCGCCGGCGTAGTCGCCGAGCAGGTTGGCCGGGATCGCGGGCGGTCCTTCACCGGGGCCGATCATCCCGAGCGCCCCGGCGACGGCGGTGTAGCCGATGTCGTGCCCGGCCCGCGGGGCGAGAGGCCCGTCCTGGCCCCAGCCGGTCATGCGGCCGTAGACGAGGCGGGGATTACGGGCGTGGCAGTCGGCCGGGCCGACGCCCAGGCGTTCGGCGACGCCGGGACGGTAGCCCTCCAGCAGGACGTCGGCGCGGTCGGCGAGCTCCAGGACCAGCCGGACGCCCTCGTCGCTCTTGAGATCGGCGATCACGGAGCGCTTGTTGCGGTTGGTGATGTCGTACGCCGGGTCGATCCCGAGCGGGGACCCGCCGGGCCGGTCGACGCGGACGACGTCCGCGCCGAGGTCACCGAGGAGCATCGCGGCGAACGGCGCCGGACCGATCCCGGCCAGCTCCACCACACGCACCCCGGCGAGCGGCCCACCGGCCGCCGCCACCCCCCGCCGCGCCCGCGCCCCGGTCATCGGCACCCTCCGGCCTCGCGACGAGCATGACAGTATCGCTGTAACACCGACGACACCGACGACACTGGCGATGCTAGGGATGCGTGCCGGCGTTGACAAGCGCCGAAGCCCCGGCGGGGCGCGGGTCGGGGGAGGATCACCACCATGGATGAGGCACTGTGACCGAAGCCCTGGGCGACGCGTGGACGCGCGCCGTCCTGCACGGCAACGCCGTCCGGCTCCTCGGGATCGCGGCGTGACGCCCGCTCCGCGACGGCCCCACGGCCCCGAGGCGATCGCCACGCCGTGTCTGCTGCTGGAACCGCTGAGGGTGGAGCACGCCCAGGAGATGGCCGCCGTGCTCGGCGACCCCGCGCTCCACGCGTTCATCGGCGGCGTCCCGTACGACGAGCCCGGCCTGCGCGCCCGCTACTCCCGCCTGGTGGCCGGCTCCGGGGACCCCGCCGTGTCCTGGTGGAACTGGGTGGTCCGGCTGCGTACGGAGGACCGCCTCACGGGCACCGTACAGGCGACGGTGGCCTGGGACGCCCCCGACGGCGCGGTCGCGGAGGTCGCCTGGGTGGTCGGCACCGCCTGGCAGGGCCGCGGCATCGCCTCCGAGGCGGCCGCCGCCCTCGTCGCCCGGCTCGCCGCGCTCCCCGTGGACCGCGTCATCGCCCATGTGCACCCCGCGCACCGGGCCTCCCGGTCCGTCGCCGCCGCCGCGGGCCTGACCCCCACGTCCGCCGTCGTGGACGGCGAGATCCGCTGGCAGCGCCTGATCGCCCCGTCCGCCGCCGCGGCGCCGGGCGGCTGACGCCGCCGGGAGCCGGTACTCCGCCACGACGACACCAGCGGGCCGCCGCGGGCGGCGTTACGGGGCCGCGGGGCCACCGTGCTGGAGGATGTCCCCGCCCAGGACATCCGGCACATCCCGGACGCCCGTCCGACGCCGCACCGGAGGTACGTCCCCATGACGCCACGTCCGCACTGGCTCTTCGGCGACCAGTTGGGGCCGCACTTCCTCGACCCCGCTGTCCCGGCTGTCATGATCGAGGCGCGCTCGGTGTTCGCCCGCCGCCGCTCCCACCGCGCCAAGGCCCACCTCGTGTTGTCGGCGATGCGGCACCGTGCGGCGGAGCTCGGTGACCGCGTGCGCTACGTGCGGGCCGGCACCTACCGCGAGGGGCTGCGTGAGGCGGTCGGCGACGCCCGCGTGACCGTGTGCCGGCCGAGCTCACGGGCCGCGCTGCGGCTGGTGGGCACGCTGGAGCAGGTCGCGGTGCTCCCCGACCGCGCCTTCCTGGTCTCGCGCGAGGACTTCACCGGCTGGCTCGAGGGCCGCGGCGGACGCCTGCTGCTGGAGGACTTCTACCGCTGGGTGCGCCGCTCCCACGACCTGCTGATGGAGGGCGACGCACCGGCCGGCGGACGCTGGAACCTGGACCACGACAACCGGGAGCCGCCGCCGCGCGGCCGGGGCGACCTCGGGGTGCCGCCGCCCTGGCGGCCGCGGGAGGACGAGATCGACGAGGAGGTCCGGCACGACCTGGACCGCTGGGAGCGCGACGGCCAGGTCCGCTTCGTCGGGCGCGACGGGCCCCGGCTGTTCCCCGCGACCAGGCGCGAGGCGCTGGCGGCGCTGCGCTCCTTCATCGAGCACCGGTTGCCGCAGTTCGGGCGGTACGAGGACGCGATGCTCGCCGAGGACCCGGTGATGAGCCACAGTCTGCTCTCCGCCCCCTTGAATCTGGGGCTGCTGCACCCCGCCGAGTGCGTCGAGCGGGCCGAGCAGGCGCTGCGCTCCGGTGACGCGCCGCTGAACAGCGTGGAGGGCTTCGTCCGGCAGGTCGCCGGATGGCGGGAGTACGTCCAGCAGTTGTACTGGCACTTCGGCCCCGACTACCGGCAGCGCAACGAACTGCGCCACCGCACGCCGCTGCCGCGCTGGTTCCTGGAACTCGACGCGGACGCGGTGCGGGCGCGCTGCCTGGCGACGGTGCTGGCCCAGGTCCGCGACACGGGCTGGACCCACCACATCCCCCGGCTGATGGTCCTGGGCAGCCACGCGCTGCAACGCGGTTGGGACCCGGAGGAGTTGACGGACTGGTTCCACCGCTGTTTCGTGGACGGCCACGACTGGGTGATGGCGCCGAACGTGGTCGGCATGTCCCAGTACGCGGACGGCGGGCTGATGACCACCAAGCCGTACACCTCGGCGGGCGCCTACATCCAGCGCATGAGCGACCTGTGCGGCGGCTGCGCCTACCGGCCCGCCGAGCGGACGGGCGAGCGCGCCTGTCCGTACACCACCGGCTACTGGTCCTTCGTGCACCGGCACCGTGACCGGCTCGCCGCCAACCACCGTACGGTCAGGGCGGTTCGGGGCCTGGAGCGGCTGGGGAACCTGCCCGAGGTGCTGGCGCTGGAGGAGGAGCGCGGGCAGGGGCCTCCGTGACGGGGAGTCCGTGACGGTGTGCGCCCCGGGCCGCGCAGCGGGTATCGGAACACAGACGCTTGCCCGCGCTCCTACCAACGAGAGTCGCCATGTCACTCTTCGTAGACAACTTCAGGCACTTCAGGCACTTTTAGTTACCTGCGTCACATCGACAACAGGGAACGGTTCGGGGCCACAAGTGAGTCTCATACGTAGGGCCGCAGTTGGGCGCTGGAGCCGGTTGCCGCCCGACGCGCAGGAGAAGTGAGGAGAAACCATGCGACCGTTCGCGCTCATCCATGCCCGACCGGCCACACCCGAGACATTCGTAGCTCCGTACACCTACGATGCCGCCCTGCAGCTGAACGTGCTCCCCGACGGTCGCCCCGTCATCACCGACCGCGCGCTGCTGCTCGCCACGGCCGCCACCGTCTCCACCGCCGGCTCCAAGACGCACTTCGACGACTGAGCCCCCCGACCCGATGACCGTCCTGATCCTCACCTCGCCCGAGGACGTGACAGCCGACCTGGTGGTCTCGGCGCTGCACGACCGCGGGACGCCGGTGGTCCGCCTCGACCCGGCGGACCTGCCGGGCGAGGTCTCCCTGTCGGCGGAATACGTCCGCGGTGATGTCCGCGGTCATATTTCGGTGCAGGAACGCAGGGTGAGCATGGACAGCGTGCGCTCCATCTGGATCCGCCGGCCCGGCACCCCCGGCGCGGGCGCGGCGGAGCAGTCCGCGTGGCTGACCGCCGAGGCCGGCGGGGCGCTGTACGGGGCGCTGCGCTGCGTGCGGGCCCGGTGGATGAACCACCCGGCGGCCGCGGCACAGGCCCGTTACAAGCCCTGGCAGTTGTTCACCGCGCACCACTGCGGGTTCGCCGTCCCGGCCACGCTCATCACCACCTTCCCGCAGGCCGCGCGGGAGTTCGCCGGGCAGCATCCGCAGGTGGTGGTCAAGTCGGTATCCGGCACGCACCCGGGCGATCCGCCGCTGGCGCTGCCGACCACGCTGGTCGCCCCGGACGCCGACTTCTCCGCCGTCGCGGCCGGGCCGACACTGCTGCAGCAGTACATACCAAAGGTCGCCGACATCCGGCTGACCTGCGTGGGGACGGAGCTGTTCACGGCCCGCAAGGCGTCCGGCCCCGACCAGGTGGACGGCCGGTTCGGCGGCCCCGGGGACGCGGACTGGGAGCCCGTGGAGCCGCCGGTGCGCATCGCGCGCTCGGTGCGGGGGTACATGGCCGCGGCAGGACTCGCCTACGGGGCGTTCGACTTCGCCGTGGACACCGACGGGACCTGGTGGTTCCTGGAGTGCAACCAGGGCGGGCAGTTCGGCTTCGTCGAACTGGCGACGGGGCAGCCCATCACCGTGGCCATCGCCGGCTGGCTGGCCGCCGGCCCTGATCCGCGCACGTCGTCCCCCGCGGCGCCGTAGCAGGCCGCTGCCGGCCCCCGGCCCGGTCCCCACCTCCGGCCGCCCGCCCGCCCCGGTACGCTCGGAACGTGGCACCGGAACCGGACGGGCTCTTCCCGCTCGACGACCTCCTGCCCGCCCCGACCCCGGCGGCGGGCGGCGCCCCTTTCCGCGACTCCCCCGCCGCCGCGCGCCTGCTGGACGTCCGCACCGTGTACGCCGAGCCCGCGGCGGCCGCCTCCCAGCGGGGCAGGGAGATCCTCGCCCGCTTCCCGGACGCCAAGGTGGTCGAGATGCCGTCCCACTGGCGGATTGCGGGTCTGCACGGCAACGAGGGCAACGCCCGACGCTGGGTGCGGGTCAAGACGCGAACGCTGGTGCTGGGGGTGAAGAAGACGCTGACCGTCCGCCCCAACGGCCGCTCCGCCGACTGGATCGCCCCCGGCGCCTCCAACGGCTGCGCCATGGCCTGCGCCTACTGCTACGTCCCGCGCCGCAAGGGCTTCGCCAACCCGGTCACCACCTTCACCAACATCGACCGGATCGTCGGCCGCGTCGCGCGGCACGTCGCCGAGCAGGGCCGCAAGCCCGCGCCCAACCAGTGCGACCCGCAGGCGTGGGTGTACGACATCGGTGAGAACGGCGACTGCTCGGTCGACGACCTGATCAGCGACAACACCGCGGATTTCGTGTCCGCCTTCCGGCGGTGGCCGACGGCGAAGGCCTCCTTCGCGACCAAGTTCGTCAACCCCGACCTGCTGCGGCTCGACCCCCGTGGACGCACCAGGATCCGCTTCTCGCTGATGCCCCCCGAGGACTCCCGGCTGCTGGACATCCGGACCAGCCCGGTGGCCGAACGGATCGCCGCCGCGGGCGACTTCCTCGACGCCGGGTACGAAGTGCACTTCAACCTGTCGCCGGTCGTCATGCGCCCCGGCTGGCAGGAGGCGTGGGCCGGGCTATTCCGGCGGCTGGACGAGGTCCTGCCGGCGGCGGTCAAGGCCCAGGCGGCGGCCTAGGTGATCATGCTCACCCACAACGCGGGCCTGCACGAGGTGAACCTCGGCTGGCACCCCCGGGCCGAGGAGCTGCTGTGGCGCCCGGCGCTGCAGGAGCCCAAGCGCTCGCAGAACGGTGACCTCAACGTGCGCTACCGCGCCCCTCAGAAGGCGGCGGCCGTGCACCGGCTGGTGGCCCTCGCCGCGGAGCACGCCCCGTGGCTCCGCGTCCGCTACGCCTTCTGATCCTCCTCGCCACCCCTGGCGGCAGGCGGCCGGGCCCGGGGCTGGGTAGCGTGAGGCACGGGCCGTACGAGCGCCGGTCGCACACCCGTCGCCACGGTCCGAAGGGACGGCACGCACGTGCAGCAGGAACACACCGGCTACCCCGCCCACGCCGCGCCCGGGGCGCGGGACCTCGCCGCGCTCGACGAGCGGCTGACGGGCTGCCGGGCCTGCCCGCGGCTGGTCGCCTGGCGCGAGGAGGCCGCCCGGGTACGGCGCCGCGCCTACGCCGGGTGGGAGTACTGGGGACGTCCGGTGCCGGGCTTCGGCCCGCCGGACGCCGCTCTGGCCCTGGTCGGTCTCGCTCCCGCGGCGCACGGCGGCAACCGCACCGGCCGGATGTTCACCGGCGACCGCTCGGGCGACGTGCTGTTCGAGGCGCTGCACGCCGTCGGCCTCGCCTCGCAGCCCACCTCCACCGCACCCGGCGACGGACTGGAGTTGCTGGGGGTGCGCGTGACCGCGCCCGTCCACTGCGCGCCACCCGCCAACAATCCCACCCCGCAGGAGCGGCTGACCTGCCGCCCGTGGCTGGTGCGCGAACTGGAACTGCTGCGGCCCACGCTGCGCGCGGTCGTCGTCCTCGGCGCGTTCGGCTGGCAGGCGCTGCTGCCCGTGCTCGGGGGCGCCGGGTACCGCCTGCCGAGGCCTCTGCCCCGCTTCGGACACGGAGCGCAGGTGGCGCTGGCGGCTCCCGCGGAGGCGGAGCCGCCGCTGCACCTGTACGGCTGCTACCACGTCAGCCAGCAGAACACCTTCACCGGACGGCTCACCCCCGCCATGCTGCGCGAGGTCCTGGCGGCGGCCGCCCGGCGCGCCGGACTCCCCGTGATCTCCCCCTGGTGACGACGTCCGGCAGGCGACGCGACGCTGCCGAGGTGGCGCCGGACGACCCCCACGCCGCCTTGTGGGCACGCATCCCCCGGTGATCGGCACGACCACCACACCGTGGCGGCCGAGGCCGCTCGCCGGTCGGGCCAGGCGCGGGCTGCCCGTGCCATGACGTCGAAGGCCGGATCGGCCCGGGCGAGTACGCGCGGGCCGGCTCAGCCCGCGGCGCGCACCACCGCATCGGCGATCAGGGGCAGCGAGTCCGGGTGGTGTGTGAGGAACAGCTGGGGCTCGATGAGTTCCAGCTCCATCACGCGCGGGGTGCCGTCCTCGGCGTCGACCAGGTCGACCCGGGCGTACAGCAGCTCGGGCCTGCCCGGCACGGCGCTCAGCGCCCGCTCCGCGGCGGCCAGCTCCGCCCCCGTAGGGGTCCAGGGGCGGACGCCGGGGTGGGCGACCTTGCGGGCGTCGTAGCGCGTGTCCGGGGACAGCACGGCGTTCTTGGAGATGGCGTGCAGGAAGCGGCCGCCGACGAAGACCAGGGCGCGCTCGCCGGTGGTGTCGATCCGCGGCATGTACGGCTGCACCATGGCGGTGATGCCCTCGCCGTGCATCCGCTCGACGTGGGCCCGCGCCTCCTCGTGCTGCTCGGGACGGTAGCGCGCGGCGTAGCGCGCGCCCGCACCCGCCGTGGGCTTGACGACGAACTCGTGGTCGCCGGGCAGCCCCTCGACGCCGCCACCGGGGGGCAGGTAGCGGGTGGCGACCGCGGGCACGCCGAGGGAGGCCAGCTCGCCGAGGTAGCGCTTGTCGGAGTTCCAGCGCACGACCGCGGGCGGGTTGAGGAGCGCGGTGGCGGCGCCGCAGCGGTCGGCCCAGGCCAGGAACTCCCCGGTGCGCAGGGTGTAGTCCCACGTCGACCGTATGAGCGCCAGGTCGAATCCGGACCAGTCGACGTCCGGGTCGTGCCAGTTCACGACCGCGGCTTCGGCGCCCGCGGCGGCGACGGCGTCCCGCAGCAGGGGCAGGTCGTGGTCGACGGCGCCCTCCGGGAGGTGCGCGGTGGTCACCAGGGCGATCCTCGGCTGCGTCACGGGGGCTCCTCGGAGGTGGTCGGGCGGGGATCTCGCGTCCCGCAGGCTACCCGCAGCAGAGGACCGGAGGTCGGGCGGGCCGGGGCGCGCCCGCGCGGGCGTGCACAATGGCGGCATGCCCAAGTCCCGCCCCGGCCGCCGTTCCGCCCCGCGCCCGCGCTCCCGCCCTGTGCCGTCCCTTGACGCGCCCTGCCCGTGCGGGCTGCCCACCGCCTACGGCGACTGCTGCGGCCGCTACCACTCCGGCGACAGCGCCGCCCCCACCGCCGAGGCACTGATGCGCTCCCGCTTCAGCGCCTACGCGGTGCGCGACGCGGACTATGTGCTGCGCACCTGGCACCCGCGGACCCGGCCCGCGGACCTGGACCTCGACGACGGCCTGCGCTGGGAGCGGCTGGAGGTCCTCGGGACGACCGGCGGCAGCGCCTTCCACGACGAGGGCACCGTCGCCTTCCGGGCGCACTACAGCCTGCGCGGCGAGCACGACGTGATGGAGGAGAACAGCCGCTTCGTCCGCCACGACGGCGCCTGGGTCTACGTGGCGCCGCTGTCCTGAGCGCGTCGCCGGCGCGTCATCGCTGTGGCGGCCGCCGCGGTCGGCGCCCACGGCCCGCGGCGCAGCGCTTCGGCCCCCCGGCTTGGGCGGCGAGGCGCCCGGGGCCACCACCCGGGCGTGCTCAGGGGAGGGAGCGGCGGGGTCCACGCCCGGAGGATGCCGCGGCGCCCGGGCCACCCGGCCGTACCAGGCCGGTCTCATAGGCGAAGGACCACTGCCTGCGCCCGGCCACGCAGAGCCAGCTTGGCCGAAGGACCGTCCCGCGTGGCCGCCGCCCCGGAGGCGAAGCATTCCACCCTGCGCGTGATCGACGGCGCCAGCAGGGCGTCGCCTGTGTCGACGAGCCGCACGGCCGCCGCCAGCGGTTCCACCACAGGCCGCCGTCCCGAGAGCTCCGCCCCGCGCCTCGGGACCGGCGGCAGGGGCTCATGCACCACAGTCCCCGCGCAGGGAAGCGGCGCCGCATCCCACGCCCGGGCTCCGCCCACCCGTCACCGTACGGCGTCACGCCTGTGCGCGGCATGCGGCGACGGCCCCGAACCGCCGGCACCCACCCGGTCCGGGCAGCGGGCTCGTCCCGTCGGGAGACCGCGGTCGGGCGTCCCGTGATCGAGCACGCACCGCGCCGAGCGGCCCGTGGCATCTCGTGGCGCCCCGTCACAGGGGGCCGCGCCCGACCGGAGCCCCGTCCGTGCGCGCCGCCTCAGCGGGCGCCGCGCAGGCGCTCCATCTCCCGCCGGTCCCGCTTGGTCGGACGGCCCGTGCCGCGGTCGCGGACCACGGGCGCCGGCACCTCCTGCGGCGTGGGCGGCGGAGGGCTGTTGTCGACGTAGCACTCCGCCGCGACGGGAGCGCCGACCCGCTTGCGCACCAGGCGTGCCACGACGACGATCCGCTCTGGCCCGGCACCGCGCAGCCGCACCTCGTCACCGGGGCGGACCGCGTGCGCGGGCTTGACCCGCTCGCCGTTGACCCGCACATGCCCGGCACGGCACGCGGTGGCGGCCATGGAGCGTGTCTTCGTGAGCCGCACGGACCAGATCCAGGCGTCGACCCGCACGGGGCCTGCGTCGTCAGCCATGCCACGACCCTAGCGCGCCCGCTTCCCGTAACGCCGCGGACCGCTCTTCGCGGTCCTGGAGATCGCCACCGGGAAGATCGCCGCTGACGCCTGCCACACCCGGCACCGCAACGACGAGTTCCTGCGCTTTCTCAAGCAGGTCGCCAAGGCCCACCCCCACCCGAGGGTGAAGCTGCACGTGGCCGTCGACGACTACGCGACCCACAGGCACCCTCGCGTGAGGCCTGGCTGGCGAAGAGCCCTCGGATCACCCTGCACTTCACGCCGACCTCCTGCTCATGGCTGAACCTGGTGGAGATCTTCTTCGGCATCATCACCCGGCAGGCCATACGCCGCGGCACCGTCACCTCCGTCGCCGACCTGAAGGACGCCGTCCGCCGGTACATCGACGCCTACGACGACCGCTGCCAGCCCTTCACCTGGACCAAGCCCGCCGACGAAATCCTCGAGCACGCCACACCGAAGCGCCCAAGAACTTCATTCACGCGACCCTGGGATGCAACCCACAGACACGGAACAGGCAGGATAGAACGATCGACCGGACAGCAGACGACGCAACATCCACAGCCGTCCGGCAGTCGAGTCCGAAACAGGAGGATATGTCACCCATGCCCGATCTCTCCAGAATCTGCTTCGCAGTAGACGACGACGTTGCCAGGACAGCGGAAAAACTGTCCGACCCCCGGGAACAGCTGGCGGTCCTGACTGCGTACTTCACCGAGCAGGCGAACCTCGGCCGGATCAGTCCCGCGGAGCGGACGGTTCTGCGCGAGGACCCCAATTCTGCTCAGCAGACGGTGTCAGAGATCCCGGGCGTGACGGCTGGAGCGAGTGGGGGCCTCGTCAGGCATCCGGAAAGGTGGAAGGAGCAGGGCCTGTCGACCGACTACGCGACAGCCCTGATCACCACTGTGCGAAGGGAGGACAGAGCCCGGCGCAGCATGGCGCAGGACCCCGAGCCGGGCAGCGCGAGCGAGGACGCGATACTCAGCAAATACGCCGAGTTGCGTCGGCAGAATATAATCGCGGACATGGCCCCTGAAATGGCCGCCGTGAAAATCTGGGAGCACCTGTTCAACCACGGACAACCCGTCCGCATGCTTGGCGGAGTCCGTGGCAGCAAGAAGTCCGTCAAAAAGATCGAGCCGGGCGAGGCGTCTTCGTCCTCGGCCCCCGTACAGGTCGACCCTGTCTCTCCCGAGGTCGCGAAGGCCATCAAAGAGGAGACCAGAAATCTGAGGGGCAACCTCACGGAGCAGCGCTCCGAGCTCGAGGAGCTTGCACTCCGCCTGGCCCCGGAGATGACGTTTCGCTACGGTTCGCCCCAGATGCTGGTCATGGCTGTCCTGCGGGTGAGGCAACTGCCGGATGAACAACACCGTAAGGTCATCCTGAACCATCCGCACATGATCAATGCGATGGTGGAGAGCAGAGAAATTCGCAGTCTGCTGACAGCATCTCCCCACCTGGCAGACAAACTGGTCAAAGCTCCCGCGGTGCTGCAAGGCCTGATTTCTGCATCCACTCACTGGTGGAAAGAAGCCAAGGACGTCCTTGGCCGCGATGGCCTGATCGAAGCACTCGAGAAGGACCCGGCACTTATTGATCTGGCGTTCAGGGAGCCTATAATTCTAAAGAATTTGGCAGGCCATATCGAAACCTTCCGGGTGACACTGTCCGCAAGGGGTGTTCTCCTCAGTCTCCTCAGGAGTCCGCGTTTTGCAGCCGGTCTGCTGGCTTCCATGGATCCCGTGGAGACCTTGTGGTCGATCCTGCCGGAAGCGGCTCTCATATCAGCCATCTACAATCATGAGCACAGACGAGAGTGGCTCTCGAGTGGTGCCGATCTGTATCGGAGAATACTGGACGACGAGTCGACAAAAGAGTTTCTCAGGGAATATTCAGAACTCAACTATCTCATCCTGTTCAGTCCGGCGATGCTCGATATCGCTCTCGCACATCCCGACTCCGTGGAGATGCTCAGCCAGTCGCCGGACCTGGCGTACGCGCTGGAAGAGAATCCAGATCTCGCATACCGACTTCTGGACAGTCCAGACATGCTCGCCGAGGCGACGAAAAATGCGGCAGTAGCGGAAGTCATATCGGCCTATCCGCACGCATATGACGAGCTGGACGATGAAGATTTGCTGCAGGAACTCCGCTCCGCCTCCTCTCCGCCACGGCTCGTTGACAGTGCTACCACCCGAAGGTACACGCCGGGGAAGATGCATGAGAACCTTGACCCGCACCTATTGGAAAGCCTCAGGAGGAAAAACTTTGTTCTGCATATCGGCTTGGCAACCTTGGCCGAGGGGCAGCACCCGGACGTGCGTGCAGATTTCCTACACCTTTTGGAGCGCAACCCAGAAGCTTTTCAGTGGCCACACCAATTGCGCAGGGCCGTCGAATCCATTCCGGCCGATTATGCCCTGCCGGCGAATGATTCAGTAGCCCTCGCTATCCTTCAGGGCATCGCGCGTTACTCAGAATGGGAGCTGTACTTCGAATATCCCAGCGGCTACAGGGATGTTATAGACAATGCGCTGAAGACAAGAGAAGACGTCCGACGGTCGACGCACAAAAGTCCTGTGGTGCCGTCTATGACGTTGTCCGAACCGCGGGCTTTTGCGTTCTTTGCCACTGATTTCACGGACAGAGACCCATTGACTTCCGGGGCCATAGCCAGCAATCCCTCCTTTATATGGTCGCCGGGTCTCAGGAGTGCCGGGCTGCACTGCCTGGACGCTCTCTCCTCCGATGATTCTGCTCCACTTCGCCTGCTGAACCGGCATCGGCAGTTGGTGTCCGAGTTCACGCGCGAGGACTGGCTGGCGGTAGTCAGCAACCTGACCCACGCGAGCGGGGTCCTGAGTAGGCTGACTTCCCAATTCGGCCGGATTCCGGCAGGCCACTGGAGGCGGCTGCTGACCGACGGAGAGCTGCTGAAGGAGCTCAACCTGCGGAAAACGGAGCCGACCGCCAGAGCCTTGATGGAGCATTCGGAGGCTCTCAAGGTGGCCATTTCCCGTGACTCCGACTTCGTGCAGAAGTGGAGAGATGGTCTCGGGCAGGAGTTCAAGGAGGCGGTAGATGCAACGCTGCGTCCAGGAATTTCGACCGGAACATCCCTCAAGAACTTGACCAAAGAAATCAGAAAACTAGGGCCCGAGCTGGTGACACAAGACGGTTTCCAGCTCGACAGGCGACTGACATCGGCCGTCGAAATCTTGGTCAATGGCATCCGGAGCAAGGCGAGTGCTGAGCAGCTGAAGGACGACCTGAAGGGTGTTCAGATCGACTCCGTGGATGAGGTCATTCAGCGCTACTCGACGCTGCGTGACAGTGCTTCCTCTCTGCAGAGCGCCGTACGAGCAAGGAGGGATGTGGCGCAGGCGGTGTTCTTTTCGCGGGATATCCTTGACTTGTTCGAGCGCCGCCCCTCGATCCTCGGCATCGTCCTCCAAGATCCAAATGTGCTGCGCCAGTTGACCTCCCCCTCCCTGTCAACGCTTCCGCGCCAACTGATAGACAACGACCACATGTACCGCCTCTTCATATCGCAAGACAACTGGCGCATTAGACTCACGAATCGCAACTTTGTGGACGCCGCGTCAAGGAATCGCACATTTTTCAACGCCGTAGCCGAACGCGAGTACGAGATTGCCGTTCTTTCCCTAGCCCCCCATCAGCTCTTGGAGCGCAGCGCGAGTGCGGCGCAGGCGGCCGTTGACAGTGCGGAGACCATCCGCGTTCTTGCGCGGCCGGAGTCTGCCGCTCTGATTCACGCGTTGTCCGCGGCGGACGAGCGTGTGGTGCGTGCGGTGGTGGCGAGTCAGGGGCGGTTGGGGGCGTCGGCTCGGCGTCCGGAGCTGGTCCGGGTGCTGGAGGCGGTCCCGGGGTTGGCCGAGGCGTTGGGGGAGCGGCCTGATCTTCTGGTGAGTGACACGGAGTGGGCGGGGGTGCTGGGGAACGCCGAGCTGGTGGAGGAGCTTGCGTCACATCCGCAGCTGGTCGGGGAAGTTCTCACCCCCGCGGCGCTTCCAGTGGTGAGGGCGTCTTCCCGCTTCGTGCGACTGCTTGGTTCGGTACCGGACGAGGTGCGCCGGGGACTGCTCAGCCCGGAGGTTTTGCAGTTCCTGCACCGTAATCCTTCTGCGGTCGCCAAGATGGCCCGGAATTCGTCGTTGCCGGCTGTGCTGGCCAATCCGCGCGTGGCCCAGCTGGTCAAGGACCACCCGCGCGTGTGGACCGCCATCGAGGACCGGCCTGAACTGGCTGATGTCCTGGTGGCCAACAAGGGGTTGCGTCACGACCTGGCTGAGGGGGGCGGTCTCTGGGAGGTGGCTGTCAGGCATCCCGCACTGGGTGGGGTCCTCAGCGCCGCCTTCCGTAGTGCTCTGCGGCGCTACCCCGAGGTGCGTCAGGTGCTGATCGCCCATGACGGTGTGATCGGTTCCGAAGCGGCGGAGCGGGTTCGGCATGCCCTGACACGGCCCGGGATCATGCGGGTGATGAAGGAACATCCCGCGTTCGCTGCGCGGCTGGTGTCCGAGCCGCTGTGGCAGGACGAGGCGATCAGCAACCCGGCATTCAGCGACAACGTGGGGGACCTCGCCCGGCGGGAGCAGAAGGCGTTCCAGGACGTGCTGGCGGATCCGGAACCGGGGCGGCTGCTGGAAAGGCTGCGGCAGCGCGAACAGCAGCAGCGGGACGCGCGGCCGGCGAAGGGCCAGGCGTCGGGTGTCGCGGCGTCCGGGCGGGCCCGGCGGACGATGCCGGCCACGCCTGCCACGGGCGGATCGTCGACGGGCACGGAACGTGTCGAGGCGGCCCCGCAGGAGCTGACGGATCTCCTGGCCGGCGCCCACGGCCGGGACATCGCGCGGACCATCTCCCAGGACCCGGTCGTGCTGGCCCTGCTGTCCGGTGACGTCTCGCTGGCCGACGACCTCGTCCACCATCCCGAACGGCTGTCCGATCTGCAGTTCGGTGCGTACCTGGAGCGGAACCTGCCGCCGCTGAGCACCGATGCCCGGGCGGTGGGCGGCAAGGACGAGTCGCTGATGGGCCCGGACCCCTTCGAGAAGCACTTCGCGGCGTTCCTCCAGGTCGCCGATGCCGCCTTGACCGGACCGCACTACGGACGGGCGAGCGAGGTCGCACGCGTCCGCTGGAACAAGACGCTGGCAGACCGGAAGAGCCAGATGGACTCCCGGCGTGCCGTTCAGGCGCAGCGACTGGCGCAGGTCCGTGCCAACATGCCGGGCACCTGGCAGCACAGCGGTGAAATCGTGTACCTGGGCGGGTTGAAGGCCGAGTCGTTCGACGACGCGCAGCGGCAGAAGCTGGAGCAGGCCGCACAGGGGCAAGGGGTCCGGGAGCCGCGGAGCAGGTGGAAGCTCAACACGCCGTTGCACATTCACACGGTGCAGGGCAGCGGTGGGGCCGCGATCGTCTATCTCCTCGATCCTTCGGGGTTCGTGCGTATGGGGGTCTACGCCGTCGCCCGCACCCGGTTGGGGAACCAGTACCGTTGGGACAACACCGACGGCAAGTTCATGGACGGTCCGCCCGAGCTGGACATGGTGGCCAACGATCCGGTGCTGCTGGAGTCCAGGTCGCTGGTGGACGCGCTTGGTGCCGGGAGTGGGACGGCTGATCGTGACGCTGTGGGGAATGCCGGCGGGCAGGACGACCGCACGACGGGAACCGCCGCCGGGGGCCTTACACCGGCAGCGCGAGAGGCGATGCAGCAGTCCGAGACTGTCGCCGAAGCCGTGACCGCGTACCACGACGCTCTGGAGCGTCTGGCGCTGAACCGGCCAAAGGCCCCGGAGGACTTCATCCAAGCCGGCGAGCGACTGCACCAGCTGGGATTCGAGGTGTTCGCGGTGGACACCCTGGAACCCACCCTGCGTCAACAGGCGGGTGAGGTCATTCGACAGCAGGAGCAGAAATCGAGGCCTGCGCCAGCACGCGAGTGGGCGCAGGGCCCGCACTTCCCGCTCGGCGCCGTCGCTGCCGCCCTTGCCAAGGGCTCTCAAGCGGGCGCGTCCGTAGCACGCGCCCTGTCCGCACCCAGACTGGCGGGCGGGACGCGGACCGTGGGTGCGGACCCGTTCAAGGAAGGCTGGGCACCAGGACACGGCGTCACCCTCGGCGCGGCGCCGTCGCCGCTGTCCCAGGAACACGGTCAGGCACACGCGCCCGAAACAGTCCACGAGGCCCTGTACGAGACACCGCCCTCCACCGGCAAGGCCCGGGAGCAGGCCGAGGTGTTCCGGACGTTCACACGCCAGTACGAGCACACCACACGCCCCTACACCTACGAGGTCGGCTCCGCAGGAACGGTGCGGCTCGCCGGCGGCGTCACCCTCACGGGCCGCTGGGCACCCTGGGGAAGCAGCTGGGTCAGCGAGGACGGCTACCACCTCAACCCCGACGGCTCGATCGGCCGCACCGACAACCAGGACCTCGTAGCGGACATCGTCGATTTCGAGCGTGACGGTCACCACCTCACCAGTAACGACACCCACCTCGTCCTCACCCCCACCCACACTGACCGCGGCGCCATCACGGGACCCCCGCTCACCCTTCCCCAGACCACAGAACCCATGGGGGTCCAGGCCTTCCTCGACGCACCCCGAACCGCCACCGGCACCAGACCCCCGGCCCCCCAGCCGACGGTCCTGCCCGAGGACTACCTGCAGAACACCGCCGACCACAACGCCTCATCGGCCCGAGCACGGGCCGTGCGGCCCGATACCCCCCAGGTGGCGGGACTTGAGGGGTCGGGGCGCACGCCTGACACGGCCGCATCGTCCCGGCAGCACACACCGCAGACCCCGGCCACTGATCAGGCCGAACCCGAGGTGACCGACGCCGTCCGCCCCGCCCGCCAACTGTCCGAAGGACTGCACGAGGAGTTCGACACGGTCGCGGTGCCGGACCATACGGCGGATTCCTCCCTCCGCCGGCTCGAGACGGTCACCGGGGATCTCGTTCCCGAGTCCGGTCCGCTCCCGGCACAACGAGACGGTGATCAGGTCGATCGTGGCAGCCACACGCTGACCGAAAGCACGAGCAGGCCTGGGACAAGGCAGCCCTATCGGTGGACCCCCGTCGTGTCCTTCACCGAGGAGACAGCGCCGGCGGCGACGGGCAGGCCGGGTGTGGGACTCCCGCTGGAGGTGATCCGCCACCCGGCCCGTTTCACCGCGCAGGAGATCACCGGTCTGGACGGGGAACGGGCCGAAAACCTCCAGGCGACGGCGGACAGCGCGACCCTGGAGACGGCTGTCACCACCGCGACCCGACAGGCCGCCGAAGCGATCCGGCAGAAGATCACCCACACACGGGGCTGGGGCATGGAAAACACCGACATCCTGCTCACCACACCCACGGAAGGACTCGTCGTGTGGATGATGATCACCCAACGGCTCGCCAACACCCTCGACCACAGAGTCAAGATCTCCATCGGAAGCAACAAGGCACAACCCATAGAAGTCTGCCCGCAGTAAGGGGACGGTCATGACGCCGTCTGCCCCGTAGCCCGGATTGACGAGGGAGGGTTCCCGGCGAAGAGGTCTCCGGGCGGGACCGTCGTTCAACCGGTGTGACCAGGTTGAGGGGGATTCAGGGGACGGGGCAGGACCGGGTGGTCGCCGGGGGCTGATGCGTGAGCAGGCACGGCCCCCGGTGACCACTACCCCCGCCTGCCGACCTCTGCTCGGCCCAGGTGCCCCCGGCGGTCAGAGGCCGGCGTCGTCTCGCCCCTGGCCGCGAGCACCGTCCTGGCCGGAGCGACGTCCCCGACCAGGTCGCGGACCGCCGACGCACCGCCGCACGTACTGGATCCGCCGCCCCGGCTGGGGCCACCGTGCGCAGGAACCTCCAGCGCACCGACTGCGCCGCACCGGGCACGGCCCTCGGAAGCCTGCTCGCCGGGTGTGGACAGCACCGCCGACCAGCCAGTTTGGCACAACGCCCTCGCCGAGTCGTTCTCCGCCGCCTTGCGGCGCGGGCTTCCGCGCCCGAGGCTTCCGATGCCGAGGCGGCCCTCACGCAGACCAGCGCCTTCTGGGAGGCCTGGGCGGAGCACCTGGTCTACGACGGCCGGCACCGAGAGGCAGTGATCCGTTCTCTCATCACACTGAAGGCCCTCACCCACGCGCCCACCGGCGGAATCGTGGCCGCCCCGACGACTTCTCCGCCCGAGGAACTCGGC
>NZ_JBYIQP010000075.1:0-35133 GCF_057707665.1 Actinacidiphila sp. bgisy167
GGTGAAGTAGAGGCTGTCGACCCCCGGCACGTCCCGCAGCTGACGCCGGGTGATGTCACCGGCGGGTGCTTCCAGCTTCACCACGTCCGCACCCAGCCAGGCCAGCAACTGCGTCGCCGACGGACCCGACTGGACATGCGTCATGTCCAGAACGCGCACACCCTCCAAAGCCTTCGTCACAACCACGGTTCCTTCCGGTCGGGGGCCGGTGAGCGCGCCGGGCGCGGGAGTTCCGCCCTGCATCTGTACATTGCATACAGGCGACGAATACTGTATGCAGACGTTTATCCCGCATCGACGACCCGGTGTCCAGAGGTCTGCACCGGATTATCGTTCGACCCCGAGTCAGGGCAGGTGCGTTTGACGATGGATCTGTTCGAGTACCAAGCACGGGAGCTCTTCGCGCGGCACGGCGTCCCCGTGCTCGAGGCGTACCTGGTGGACGACCCCGCCGAGGCCCGAGCCGCCGCCGAACGCCTCGGCGGGAAGGTCGTGGTGAAGGCGCAGGTGAAGACCGGCGGCCGGGGCAAGGCCGGCGGCGTGAAGCTCGCCGCCGACCCCGAGGACGCGCAGGACAAGGCCCGCGCCATCCTCGGGATGGACATCAAGGGGCACACGGTCGGCACGGTCATGCTGACCCCGACCGCCGAGATCCAGGACGAGTACTACGTCTCCTTCCTCCTCGACCGCGCCGAACGCACTTTCCTCGCCATGGCGTCGGCCCAGGGCGGCATGGACATCGAGGAGGTCGCCGCCACCCGGCCGCAGGCCCTCGCCCGCGTCCCGGTCGACGCCGTCGAAGGCGTCACCGAGGCCAAGGCCCGGCAGATCGCCGAAGCGGCCGGACTCCCCGAGGAGACCGTGCCCGTGCTGACCGCTCTGTGGGAGGTCTTCACCGCCGAGGACGCCCTGCTGGTCGAGGTCAACCCGCTAATCCGCACGACGGACGGCCGCGTCCTCGCGCTGGACGGCAAGGTGTCCCTCGACGCCAACGCCCGCTTCCGCCACCCCGAGCACGAGGCGTACGAGACACCCGGCGCGGGCGACCCGCTGGAGGCCGCTGCCCGCGCCAAGGGCCTGAACTACGTCAAGCTCGACGGCACCGTCGGTGTCATCGGCAACGGCGCCGGACTGGTGATGAGCACCCTCGACGTGGTGGCCCACCACGGCGGGGCCCCCGCCAACTTCCTCGACATCGGCGGCGGAGCCTCCGCGAAGGTGATGGCCGACGGGCTCGGCGTCATCCTCTCCGACCCCGACGTCACCTCCGTCCTCGTCAACGTCTTCGGCGGCATCACCGCCTGCGACGCGGTGGCCGAGGGCATCGTCCAGGCCCTCGACCTCGTCGAGCTCACCAAGCCCCTGATCGTCCGCCTGGACGGCAACAACGCCGAGCGCGGCCGGGCCGTCCTCGAGGCGGCCGCGGCGTCGCTGGGCCCGCTCGTACAGCAACTGGACACCATGGACGGTGCGGCCGCGCGGGCCGCCGAGCCCGCAAGGAGCTGATCGCGATGGCCATCTTCCTCGACCGCAACAGCAAGGTGATCGTCCAGGGAATGACCGGCTCCGAGGGCATGAAGCACACGCGCCGCATGCTCGCCTCGGGGACGGACGTCGTCGGCGGCGTCAACCCGCGCAAGGCCGGTACGACGGTCGCGTTCGACGGGCGCACCGTCCCGGTGTTCGGCTCGGTCAAGGAGGCCGTCGGCACGACCGGCGCCGACGTCAGCGTCGTGTTCGTGCCGCCGCCCTTCGTGCGCGCCGCCGTCGACGAGGCCGTCGACGGCGGGCTCAGGCTCGTCGTCGTCATCACCGAGGGCGTCCCCGTCCATGACACGGTCGCCTTCCGGGCCCGCGCGGTCGCGGGCAACACCCGCGTGATCGGACCCAACTGCCCCGGCCTCATCAGCCCCGGGCAGTCCAACGCCGGCATCATCCCCGCCGACATCACCACCGCCGGCCGTATCGGCCTGGTGTCCAAGTCCGGCACCCTCACCTACCAGTTGATGTACGAACTGCGCGACCTCGGCTTCTCCACCGCCGTCGGAATCGGCGGCGACCCCGTCATCGGCACCAC
The DNA here is from genome assembly GCF_057707665.1 of Actinacidiphila sp. bgisy167. Lineage (NCBI taxonomy): Bacteria > Bacillati > Actinomycetota > Actinomycetes > Kitasatosporales > Streptomycetaceae > Actinacidiphila > Actinacidiphila sp. bgisy167. The sequence continues at coordinate 2,078 of NZ_JBYIQP010000075.1, forward strand.
CCACATCGACTGCCTGCGCGCCTTCCAGGACGACCCCGACACCGACCTGATCGTCATGATCGGCGAGATCGGCGGCGACGCGGAGGAGCGCGCCGCGTCCTACATCTCCCGCCTGGTCACCAAGCCGGTCGTCGGCTACGTCGCGGGCTTCACCGCGCCCGAGGGCAAGACCATGGGCCACGCCGGGGCCATCGTCTCCGGCTCCTCCGGGACGGCCCAGGCGAAGAAGGAGGCGATGGAGGCCGCCGGCGTCAAGGTCGGCAGCACTCCCTCGGAGACCGCGCGCCTCGTCCGCGGGCTGCTGCGGTGACCGCCCCCGCCAAGGCCGCGGGCGTCGAGCAGCTGCTCATCCGCAGGTTCCACGTGGGTGCGGCGCTCATACCGCTCGACCTCACGAAGAAGGAGGCCCGCACCGCGGTCGCCATCGTCGCGTGCATGGACTCCCGGCTCGGCGTGGAGGCGATGTTCGGGCTGCGGCCGGGCGACGCCGACGTCATCCGCAACGCGGGCGGGTGCGTCACCCGCGACACCATCCGCTCACTGCGGCTGAGCCAGCTGCGGGGCGGCACCCGCGAGATCGTGCTGGTGCACCACGAGGACTGCGCGGCCCTGGGCGGCGATCCCGCCGAGGACCTGCTCGCGTGCCTCGCGCGTCTGCGCGACACCACGGAACTGCCGCACACCGAACTGGTGCGGGGCTTCCTCTACACCCGCGACGGCGCGCTGCGCGAGATCCGCCCGGAACGAGCGGAGAGGCGGTGACCTGGACCCTCAAGCCCGGCGCGGCCTGGGTGGACGCCTGGCGGCGGTGCCGGCGGGCCGCCCCCGAGGCGTTCCGCGACGACCGGGTGCTCAGCCTGTGGGCCGGGACCTGGCAGGCAGGCGGCCGGGTCCTGCCCGCAGCCAGCCCCCTCGACGGCACCCCCGTCGCGGGGGCGCCCCGGCTCGACGCGGAGACCGCCCGGCAGGCCGTCCGCGCCGCCCTCGACCAGCACCGAGCCTGGCAGGTGGTCCCCGTGGCCGAGCGCAGGGCGCGGGTCTCGGCCGCCCTGAACGCTCTGTGCGAGCACCGTACGCTGCTCGCCCTCCTGCTGGTCTGGGAGGTCGGCATGCCCTGGCGGCTCGCCCAGGCGGACGTCGACCAGGCCGTCGACGGCGTCCGCTGGTACGTGGGCGAGATCGACGAGATGGTCGAGTGGCGCCGCCCCCTGCCCGGTCCGGTCAGCAATCTCGCCGGGTGGAACCACCCCATGAGCGTCCTGGTCCACGGCATGCTCGTGCAGACGCTGGCCGGCAACGCCGCGATCGCCAGGGCCCCACCGAGGGGGCCTGGCCTGCCTCGCCCTGGCCTGCGCGCTCATCGCCCGCGAGGACGTACCCGTGACCCTGCTCAGCGGCGGCGACGATCTCGCGGCGGCACTGGTGCGGGCGCCCGAGGTGGGTTGCGTGTCCTCTCTCGGCGCCCGGGACGCGGACGCCCGGACCGCCGCCGCGCTCGTCGACCCGGGTGGACGCCACGTCCTGCAGCAGGAGGCCCTGAACTCCTGGGGCGTCTGGGACTACAGCGACTGGGACTGCCTGACCGGGCAGCTCCGTGCGACCTTCGGCCACGCCAAGCAGTGCTGCACCGCCTACTCCCGCTTCGTGGTGCGGCGCGAGCTGTACCCCCACTTCCTGTCCGCCTACCTGCCCGCCGTGCGGTCCGTACGGCTGGGCCATCCGCTCGCCGTGGACGACCCCGGGGACGACCTCCCCGAGCTCGACTTCGGCCCGCTGATCAGCGCGGCCAGGGCCGAGGAACTCGGCGACCTCGTCTCCGAGGCCGTGGGCCGCGGCGCGATCCCGCTCCACCGCGGCAGCCTCGCCGACGCCCGCCTCCTGCCCGGTCAGGACAGCTCCGCCTACCAGGCGCCCGTCACCCTCCTCAACCCGCCGTCCGCCTCCCCGCTGCACCGCACGGCGCCCCTCGGCCCGGTCGACACGATCGTCCTGGTCGACACCGAGGCGGAACTCCTGGCCGCCATGAACGCCGGGAACGGCGCCCTCGTCGCCACCCTCTCCACCGACGACGAGGCCGCCTACGCCCGCCTCGCCCCGCGGATCCGCGCCTTCAAGACCGGCCACAACCGGCCCCGCTCCCGCGGCGACCACGCCGAGTTCTTCGGCGGTCTCGGCGCCTCCTGGCGCGGCGCCTTCGTCGGCGGGGAGCTGTCGGTCCGAGCGGTCACCCAGGGCCGCGCGGACGAGCGCCCACCGGGGAACTTCCCCGACCACCACCTCATGCCTCCCGAGGCGGCCTAGCGATCCCGGTGCCGGGGCCCACCCGGCCCCGGCACCCCCCGCACACAGCGGATACGCAGGTGAAACCCACCCCGAATCCTTGGTATCGTTGTCCATGTCGCCGCGGGGCCCGCCCCGCGCATCACCTGTCCGGGTGGCGGAATGGCAGACGCGCTAGCTTGAGGTGCTAGTGCCCTTTATCGGGCGTGGGGGTTCAAGTCCCCCCTCGGACACGATCTTTGCACCAACGGAATGCTGGTCGGGAGCGATCCCGACCAGCACTTTGCGTTGTGCCGCTTGGTAGGTCATGCGCAGCCCGAGTGCGCGGTAGAGCCGGTTTTTCTGGGTGCCGTCCGCGTTGCGGAGCATGTCGGCGGTGTCGCCGGCGGCGTTCACGAGTTCGGCGATCCGTTCGCGTGAGAGCACGCGAGGCTTGGGAGTGCGCAGCTCGGAGACGGCGCCTGCCTTGCGGGCTTCGGTCTCGGCAATCCACTGAGCGACAGTTGTGGAGTCGGCGGCTCCGGAGTCGATGAGGGCGCGGTAGCGGGTGAGCTTGGCGTCGCAGTCGCGGACGACGGCTGCTGCGGAGGATGCGTCGGCAGCCTCCAGTTTGTTCTGCGCTTTGTACAGCCGGTCGATGGTGTCCGTCTTGCGGCCTGGGGCGAACTGCAGGGAGATCCACTGGTCGAGTGCGGGGATGATGTCGCGCTCGCGGAAGAGCACGTTGCGGGGGTGGTCGACTTTGTTGGCCAGGGCGTACTGCTGGGGGAACCGACATCGGTAGTAGGCCTCGTCGTGGGACCACTGGGTGCCCATACGGCGTTGGCAGAGTCCGCAGGTGATGAGACCTTGCAGTTGGTAGTCGTGGCGGCGGCTTCGGTGTTCGCGCGGGCCGCGGGATGCGGGTCGTGTGGCCAGTAGTTCTTGTGCGCGCCAGAAGACGGCAGTGTCGATGAGTGGTGGGTGGACGATCTCTTTGGACCAGACCCATGTGTCGTTGCCGTTCCACTTCATGCGGGTCTGGTAGCCGAGGGCGACATCTTCGACGTTGAGGAGAACTTCCTGTTTGCGCTGCTTGTTCCAGATTTGGTGGCCGGTGTAGCGGGGGTTGGTGAGGATGGCACGGATGGTTCCCTTGTTCCAGGCGATGCCGCTGCGGTGGGTGTTGCGGGCGGGGTCGTGGGCGGAGGGGCAGGGGATGTCGTCGGCGGTGAGGCCTTCGGCGATGGCGTACAGGCCCCGCCCGTCGAGGTACTCGGCGAAGATCCGCTGGACGATCGGGGCGGCGACGAGGTCGACTTCCAGGCGGTGCAGCCGCTTGCCGTCTGCTGCCTTGGCGGGGTTGGGGTGGGGCCCCGCATCTGCGATCCGGTAGCCGTAGGGCGGCCGACCGCCCAGGAAGCGGCCCTCGAGCTGGGCCTGGGAGGACATGGCGGCCCGTACACGGATCTTGATGCGGTTGCGTTCACCCTTGCTCATGCCGCCGAAGACGGACATCACCATGTCGTGGGCTTCACTGTTGGGATCGACCCGCCCGCCGACTTCGGGGACCCACAGCTCGACGCCGTAGTGCACGAACAGCGGGAAGGTAAGGCTGAACTGGTTGTCGTAGAAGACGCGCTGCGGCTCGCCGACGACCACGGCGGCGAACCCGCGATCCGGGTTCTTCAGAGCGGCCAGCAGTTCGGAAGCCCGGGGGCGCCGTTTCCATGGCAGGGACCGGCTGTGCCCGACGTCGAAGTACTCGGTGACGATGCGGCCGCCTACCGGCTCGATGAGCGTTTTGGCGCGCGTGAGCTGCCAGTTCCGGGACGCCTCCGGATCTTGCAGATCCTCGGTCGAGCACCGGCCGGCGAAGGCGAAATCGGTCATGACGATCCTTCCGACGGCGACACCCCGGCCGTCGCGCCTGCAGCGACAGGACCGGGCGGACGTCCTGTTGTAGCGGGACTCTCCGCACAAGCGCCAGCGGGACCGCCGTCGGCGCGGCTTGCCGCCGCCGCGAGAACGATGTCCAACAGAACGGCGGCAGCGGCCTGAGGCAAGGCTGGCAGCACGCCCGGCACCTCGACGGTGAGGTCCTTGCCGGCGGGGACGCCGCTCATGCAGCGCACCCACGCGGCCGTGACGAGTGGGCATATTGGGACCGAACGGCCATGAAGTATCCGCTTTGGAGTGGATGGCTCACACGACCGGCGGAGCCGCACTGTCCCTGGCTGGCCACCGGGCCGCGGGGACTCTCGACGGTTACGAGGACGCGGGCAGAGTCCACTACTTCGTCGACACCGTACACGCACGGATCAGTAGGCGCCCCACCATCGTCTGGGCGACAGGGCAGGTCCCACGGCGTGGGCGCGGGTGCGGTGCATGCCATCGCAGCTCCCTTGCTCTGCAACATCGGGCACGTTCTCACCGCCTATAGGCATCCGCGGGCCGAGAATTGACATCAGCCTCCGCTCATGTCACTCCCCTGGGGCCAGTGACGCGCTGGACCCGCTCACGCGGTCGTGTCATCCCCTCGGTGCCCGTAGTGGAGTCGTTGCAGACGCACACAACCGGGACTGAGTGCCGAGGTCGGCTCGTGATACTGGCCATGGACTCTGTGAGTCGGGGTCCCCACCGGAATCAGTGCCACTCTGCGCCCTCCTCGCCGTCGGGCTGAATTGCCAGCCCGGGCGCGTCTGCCAGGTCCGGGTCATCGACTCCTAGGTCGGACGCGGGTACGGCCGCTTCTTCGACGGCTGTCCCGTCGCTCTCCACCAGCGTCGGAAGAACGTAGGCCTGGGCCAGGCCTGCCAAGTGGAGCGGCAGCGGGAGGGACAGAGCGGCGGCGTAGTCCGGTGCCTGGCGCAGCTGGTGCATGGCCAGTGCCAGGGCTTCTGCGTCGTCCGGTTTTCCAGATGCCCCAAGGCCATGGTCATCGTCCTCATGGCAACCAAGCACCGTGATTTCCATCAGTGTCGGGTTCCAGGCGCTCGTGCCCGCCTGCGAGGTGAGGTTGCCCGCCGCGTTGACCCTGGTGGCCAGCCGGTCGAGGGAAGGTGAGATCGCGTGCGTCCCGGGGCGTTCCGTGGTGCTGTAGAAGACCCGCCCGCGCGGTGCGGTCCTGGACGACGGCGATGCGGGCAGGGCCCAGAATCCGGCTGGCTGTCCGTGCGGCTTTCCGGGCTCGGCCAGACCCCACCACTGCGCGGTCTCGCGGCCGCCGCACCCGCGTACACGTACCAGGCGGAGCTCGTCGTCGAGCCGGCCTGCCGGGGCGTGGCCGGTCTTGATCAGATCCCGTTCGGTCTGGCCGTCCTGCAGCCAGGGCCAGTGCAGCCTGCTGTTTTGGGCGTGGGTGATCAGCACGGTCGGCTGACCTCGGAGGGAGTGCAGTACACGCTGGAGGAATCGAGCGGTCTCCTTGCGCTGCTGGGCGAGGTTGGAGCGCCACTGCTTCCCGGTGACGTAGGGCGTCTTCGGCAGTGAGTCCTCCGTTCCGCCGTCGTTGGCCGACGACGGAACGGAGTCCGCGAATGCCTGCGGATCGATTTCGGCCTGCTTCACGAGGCCGAGCAGGAACCGGGGGTAACACACCCATTCCCCTGCGGCGTCGTCCCAGCCCTGTACGGCTGCGAGGCCGTCCCCGTCCGGGAGCGGTGTGACGCGGACGGCCACAGGCAAGTGCTTGGGCAGCCGGGTCGGACCATCCTTGCGGCGCTTCACCATCCACACCGCCGCGTAACTCAAGTTTTCGGGCAGGTCGTCGCCGAGTGTGTGCTGGGGCAGGACGCGGACGCCGAGCTGGCGCAATCCGTCGAGCCACGAACTGTGGGTGCGGTGGTCGAGGCTGTCGACGTTGTCGATCTGCCGGTCGGCCGACGGGGCCACGACGAACTGGGTCAGCAGGCCAGCGTCGGCACACCCCAGACGGATGGCGAATTTTGGGTCCGTGGCCGCTGGACGGAACGTACTGACGTGTGCGATCTCCACGAGGGCGAGTGCCGGGCTTGACGGGTCGGCTCCGTCCACACTGAGCCAGGCGCGCAATGCGCGGCGGCGCGCGGTCACGGCCGACGCGATGGCCGCGCCTTTCCCCTTGACCGCGGGATCGGGCGCGAGTCGGTCGCCGAGTCCCTCGCCCAGGGGCAGGCAGCGCAGCCGGAGGGTCAGTTCCGCCGTCCGCCATTCCAGGACGACCGGTGCCCCGGGGACCGCCTCGTCGCATTCCCGGTCCGTTACCTGGTCCGCGGTGATGCCGCCGTCACCGTCGAGCCCGAGGGCCTTGGCGAACTGCGACACCGCTTCCTTTCGTACCTCGGGTGACTGCCACAGCAGCCGGACTTCGACCACGGGCGGATCGTCCTGTTCCGAGCCGCTGCTGGCGATCCGGTACTGGGTCGCCAGCGCCACCCGCCGTGCCCGCGTTTCGCGCAGCAACTTGTTCTTCTTGGCCTCGTCGGTCCTTGGCTTGGGAGGCCGGTTCTCCGGAGCGCCGATGCCCTTGCCGCGTCCGCGTGACAGGTCGGGTACCCGGACCAGCGCTTCGGGGAGGGCTTGCTCGGCCCATTCGGTCAGCCGGGCGCGCTGGTTGGGCATGAAGCCGGTGCCGATCTCGTGTTTGCCCATCCGGGTGCTGTGGACCACTGCGGCGCGCACCCCCGGGCCTTCGCCGATCCAAGAGACCGGTTCGGTGAGGAGCTGTTCCGGGTCGGGGAAGTTGCCGGCGAGGCTGAGCCCGCGCAAGATGCCCGCACTGTCGTTCTCCGACCAGACGAAGGTGTCGGCCTGCCGGTCGCGGCGCAGCCGTGCGAGTGCGTAGCGTTCGGTGGCCGGTGCCCCGGGCAGCCAGGGGATGGTGGGCCGGAGGTAGACCGTAGTGGCCTCCCGGTAGGGCAGTTTGAGCTGCTTGGCGGCACCCTGCGGATGGGTGGCCCAGCGGCGTACGCCCCAGTGGAGGTGCAGGTGCGGCTTAGGGGTGAAGGGGGTGGTATGCAGGGAGATGTTCAGGACGACAGAGAACCACCACTCCTTACGCTTCACGGTCCGGCACAGCGGCTGCGACATGAGTTCGGCGCCCTGGTCGCGAGGCCCTCGGGGCAGTGCCCGGAAGCGCAGTTCCCCGCCTTCGAACGGGTATGGATCGAGGGTCAGAATGCGGCGCGCCATGGCGTCGGTGGCTAGCTGGAACTGCTGCGATTCGGGGGCCGCGGTGCCGCCCGGCGTCGTCTCCGCGGTGAGCAGTTCGACGTTGGTGACCGACTGCCAACCGGGCAGGTTCCGCTTCAACTCGGCGCTATTGGCGAGCAGCAGCGAGTGGAACCGCGGGTCCTGTGAGGCCTCCTTGGGCCCGAGGGTGCGCAGCCAGGCGTCGAGGAGCTGCTCCATCGCGCGCCCCGGGAGCGGATCAGGGGACGAGGCGGGAACGTACATCCAGAAGTCCTCGTCGGATTGCGGGCCCGATTCGACGGGGATGCGGGGCCGGGGGCGGACGATCACGTCAGGGGCAAGGGTCTGCAGGACGCCGTCGAGCCGGCGGGTGGGCAGGGTCAGCTGCCGCTTGTCCTCGTCCCGGCCGTGGTTGTGCAGTTCGAGGAGCCCGGCGTGCCAGTGCTCGGGAAACGGGAGTGCACGGAAGTCCTCTGTCCAGGGTGCGCCGCTTTCTGCCAGGTGGTACGCGGAGCGGCGGATGTTTTTGTACATGTCGGTTCTCCTTGCGTTGGCGTGCGTGATCGGGCGCTTCGACGGCTCGTGCGATGTGTGTCAGTCGCCGTCCCCGCCGGGGAGCGACGGTCTGCCCATGGCGCACAGCGCGTCGTAGAGCGGGCGGTAGAGCAGCTTGACGAGTGCTGCGTCGGCGGAATCGGGGTCTGCGCCCGCAGGGTGGGTGCGGTCGTCCGTGAAGTACGGGGCGAGGACGTCACGCAGCCGCACCAGGAGACCCGGGTCGCTGCTGCGGCGAGGCCGCGCTCCCTGGCCGGTGAACGGCGCTTGGGCAGCCGCGAGCTGCGGTGCGAAGGCCGCGTCGACGAAGACGACGCGGGCCGGCACGCCGCCGCGCACCAGGCGTCCGATGACCTGCCAGATGGTGACGAGCTGGTCCCAGACGAAGGACTTCTTCTCGTCATCGGAGAGGGAGGAGTAGATATAAGGCCGGGACAGGAGGTGCCGCCAGACGCCGCGCGCGGCTGTCCGGAACGCGCCTCCGGCCTCGTTCAGTCCGCCGGCCTCGGCCACCATGTCGCTGAATGTCCCTTCGGGGCGCCTCAGCTGGTCTCGTACGAACCGGGTGGCCCAGTCGTTGACGGCGAAGACGGCCAAGGACAGGTCGTCTGAGCGGGGGTGGGGACGGACGAGGAAAAACACCGATCCGAACGCTGCCACTCGCTCCTCGCCCGGACGCTGGGGGGCGGTGAGAATGTTGTGCCCTCGCTCGATGGCGAGGAGAGGAGCGACGAGCAGTTCCGCATCCGGGTCGTCGGCGAAGGAGGCCAGATCGCCTCTCCGGATCGCCCCTGTTCCTGTTCCGGTGCCGGCTCTCCGACTCCCTGCTGCTGGCGCCCCGTCGACAGCCGTCTCCAGCTCGGCGTCATCGGCTGCCAGGACGCGCACGCGGCCGCGCCAGCGGGGGATCTCGTTCAGGGCAGCGGCGGCCGTCCTGGCCTCCTTGTAGCTGCCCACGAGCAGTAGCGCGCGCTTGCGGCGCTGGTCGGTGATCTGGGCGAGTTCGCTCTGCAGCGGGGAGGAGGTGCCATCACCTCGTGACCGGGCGAGCCGGTCGATCACCAGGCGCAGGACGTCCTCACGGCGGTCGGGGTCCTGCCCGGAGAGCCTGATCGGCTGCCCGGCGGCGTCGTACAGGAACTCGGTGCGGAACACGGTCTTGCGGATGGCGTCCAGCGCCTTGGGCTGTGGTTTGAGTACCGCGCGCACAGGGGCCAGGACGTGGGCGCGGGTGGAGGTGCCGGCCCAGCTGGTGCCCGACATCAGCAGGATGTGGGGGCCGGCCTGTCCCAGTCCGGGGTCGGCTCCGAGCTGGGGTAGGTTGAGGAGCAGTTCGCGGCCGATGCCTGCGCAGCGGAAGAAGCGAAGGGTGCCGGTGCGGTGTCCGTCCTTGTTGCTGGCGGCGGCCCGTTCGTCGACCAGGTACTGGAAGCCGAGGACGTTGCCCATAGGTGCTTCGGGCAGCAGTGGCGCGTAGTCGAGGGGTGGTCGGCGCGTCAGTTCATGGCTCGCCGAGTCGAGCCGAAGTGCCGCCTCCACCTGGGGCCAGAGGAAGGTCACCCGGTCCAAGCGTTGATGCAGAGCGGCGAGAACGAGGGTGAACTCCAGTCGGTGTGCCTGGAGTTCACGCCACTCTTCGCTGAGCGGCACATCCTCTGGCGCCACTTTCTTGTCACGCCTGGCCACGGGCGCGGGGCGTTGCTCCGGTCCTGGTGCTCCGACGAGCAGCCTATCGAGAAGTCCGCGGACTCGGCGTCGCGTCTGTTTCTCATCAAGGGTGTGCAGGACGTCGAGGGTGAGGGCGGTCAGCTCGTCGGCCGGGTTCCCGTAGGGGCCGTGCCCGCCGAGTGGGTCGTCCCGGAAAGTGTCGAAGAATCCGGTGATCTCGGTGCGGCGCTGGGTCCAATCCGTCTCTGGGCCCGCTGCGTGGCGATTCTCGCCCAGTCCGTCCTCGTCCTCGTACAGCGCGCTTTCGTCCTCGACGTCGACCGGATCCGGGCTGTCGACCCGGCTGCGCGACGGCGGGTACCAGGCGTGCAGCAGCTTCTCCTGGAGGGTCCAGGCGCTGAAGTAGTCGATCTGGACCCAATTGCGCAGCCCTTCGTCGTCGATGAGCATGGCGTACAGCCGGTCCGCAGTGGATCCGACGACGTCCAGGGCGGCCGACCACCGCTCCACGTCCTGGTTGGAGAGCTGAATCCGGCCCTGCCGGGCGAGTTCGGCGATCTCGTGTGTCTGCAGCTGGTCGAGCCAGGAGTCGGAGACGCCGGTGTTCGTGACGAGCGTCGCCGAGGGCGCGAACATCTGGTCGAGCTGCATCTGTACGCGGTCGGTCTCGTCGACGATCATGATGTCGCTGCGCAGGCAGGCCAGTTCGAGGTAGCGCAGACGTTCCTCGTTGAGCTGCCGAGGCACGGCGGTCTGTACGAGGCTGGCGGGGTTGGCGACCCAGATCAGCGCGTCTACGAGGGCGCGCGAGGGGGTGTGCCTGGGGCAGGCGCTCCACAGCGGGCAGGCGTGCGGAGCGCCCAGGTCGTCTTCTTCGGAGTCCTCCACAGCGGTTTTGTGTTCAACGGCTCCCCGGGCGCGTTCGAGTGCACGTAGGGCACTGTCGTCCACTGGTTGCTCGGCGGCGTCCTTCCGCCGTGTGGGGTGGAGGGCCCCACACGGCGCGTCGTTGTAGCGCAGTGGCTCGGAGGTGTCGAGGGCGCGCAGCGCGTCCAGCGGGCAGGCAGTACTGAGGTGGGCGAAGACGGGGCTGGTGTGGGCGAGCAGGGAAACTTCGCCGCGTGCGGCGAACCTGCGGTGCAGCCGCTGGGCGTGCTGCGGTCGGGTGGTGCCGCCCTGGACCAGGGCAGCGCTCAGACCGAGTGTGCGGAACAGTTCAGTCAGGGCGAGCTGTTCGGCTACGTCGCCGACGACAAGGGTGATCCGCAGGCCGTTCCGGTGCGTCCAGACAGCGATCAGGGTCATCAGCGTCGACTTGCCGGCGCCGACCATGCCGACGAGGTGGGTGAGCCCGTCGAGCGGCAGCGCGTTCGCCTCTTCGAAGTCCGCACCGTCCGGGGTACGGGTGTCGAGGTCGAGGTGGTCGAGGCGCTCTTCCCAGTTCCCCGCCTTCAGACCGAGCCGCTGTTCCTCGGCGTCCATCCACCGTGCCACCTCTGCGAGTTCATCGAGCGGTACGAGGCGTGGGGCTGCGGTGAACGGGCGCTCGGCTGTGAGAGGGTGCCCAGGAAAGGGGTCTCGTACCAGGTCGCCGGGGATGATGACGGAGGTCCGTCGGTGGCGGCGGTCCATGAACCGGTGTTCGCCCTCCTCCGCTTGGGGCAGCGGTTTGGCGGCGAAGCCGGGGAGGTTCGCCAGCGCGTTGTCGTAGACGGCGAACCGGTCGGCAGCCACCTTGAGGGGGACACGGTGGGCAGGCTCCCCGGCCGCCGGGACTCGGTATGCGCGCAGCCGTTCGGGCAGCTCCAGGTAGGCGTCCAGGCATTGCTGCCACATCCGGCCGCGCCGCATTGGCCACAGAAGATGCCGGGCCGCAGTCAGCGCGGTCTCCTCGGCGGGCCCGACGGGGAGTTTCGCGGCCCGCGCGAAACGGACTCCATAGCCGCCGAGGAGAGTCCACGCTCCGTCGGCGGCATGGCCGGGTGCCACGGTTTCCAGGAGGTTCAAGCCGAGCTCAACCTGGCAGAGCAGGGCGGGCCGGATCTTGGCGTGCTCCTTGGGCCAGGGGCCCAGGGCAGCAACGACCGGCTGGTACCAGCTGCTGCGGTCACGCACGATTTGCTCCGTTCTTCCGGGCGCCGTCGCTCGGCGCCGCCTGTTCTACCGCCGGGGAGCCGGCCGTGCTCCCGGTGGAGCCGGGTCCGATGGACGCGCCCGGCCCGCGTTCGCCGGACAGCCGCAGCTGTGCTGCCCGCATGAGCTGGTTGTCCGTGAGCAGCCGCAGGCCGCCCGCCCCGGGGCCGCGCTCCCTGGCGTAGACATCGAGGTAGTCGCGGCGGGTGCGTACCCGAAAGCCGGGAACCACCCAGCAGGCCTCGTCGTACGGTGGATCGGCCCGAACCGCGCTCGCGGCGCGTCCGAGGAAAGCGGGATGTGCCCAGTCCTTGACGTCGATGGCCCACACATGCCCGTCGGGAAAGGTGATCCGCAGGTCGTACGCATCGAAGCCCGGCCACATCTCGACGCTGAGCCCGAGCGCCCGCAGCTGGTCCTCCAGGGAGATCTCGGCTCGTCCTGGTCCGGTGACGAATTGCCGCAGCGGTTTGCGCAGTTGACGCAGTTCTCCCACCTCGGCAGCGACGAGTCGCCGTCCGTGGGGAGCGGGTCCCCGGTGGCGGCACTGGTCGCGCTCGCACCACCACTCGGTGTCGGACACCGGATGGAGCAGGGTGAGGCAGCGGTGGCAGCAGAGGTACGCGCCGTCCCGCCGACGTCCCAAGGGCACGGGGGCGTAGATCTCGTCGATGAGGAAGCGGACGGGGTCCAGGTAGAGATCGGTGCTGACCTCGGCCCATTCTGCCTCGGTGAGGACCGGCCGGGTGACCAGGAGCCGACGGAAGGCCGTGTACGACTCGGGCGACGACGTGGCCCGGCAGGCACGCAGCGCCTCGTGGATCACCAGCTCGTCGTACTGTCGGCCGGTGCTGTCGCCGTATCCGCGTACGGCGAGTTCATGACAGAGCTGTGCGGGCTCTCCTGAGTCCGCGTCGATCAACCGGTCGGCGCGGCCGAACAGCTCGGTGGGAAGCCGGTCAAGGGGCCAACTGCTCAGAGGCCTGCGACGTGCCCAGTGCACCATCTCGGGTACTCCGGCCGGCGGCTGGGCGCCGTTGCGCAGGCACTGCAGTACCAATGCGTCCAGGGCCCGCTGTGCGGCGTCCGGATAGGGCAGGGCGAAAGAGCCGAGGTCCTCGACGGTCGCCAGGGCCAGGACGGCGGTGGCGACGTCCCGAAGGAGCATGACGTCGGGGTTGGACAACCAGTCCGGTACAAGCTGCTGGTCAGTCATGGGCGGGGTCGTCTCCTCGCGACAAGGTGTCCGCGTCGGGGATCTCCGGGTGCGGGTGGTCGGTGACATAGGCGGTACCGGGCCGGCACCAGGTACGGGCCTGACAGCCATGGCAGTGGCGGCCGGTCCGCGGCTCGTACGTGGTGTCGTCGAGGAGCGGCTGAGCGAGTTCGGCGATGACGGCCCGGGCCTCGTCCACGTTCTTGGCGCGGCCGGGGTCGATGCGTTCGAGGCGGCTCTGACCATGACCCTTGCACAGGTGCTCGAGTTCGACCCAGGAGCGGCGGGGGTCGTCGCCGAGCACGCCTGAGTCGAACAGCAGTACGCCGAGGGCGAGTTGAGGGTAGGCGCGCATCAAGGACTCGCGCTCCCACAATGGGCGGGCCGAGGTCTTCGTCTCGCGCCAGATCCACCGCCCGCGATGGGTGTACACGAGATCGGGCTTGGCGAGAACGACCACGTCGAGTTCGGGCACGTAGGCCGTTACCCGGTGTTGTACGAGTACCTTCTCGTCGGTGTCGAGCCCGTTGAGCGGGCACAGCAGCCGGTGCTCGGCGAGCATGCCCATGGCTTCGTGTGCGGCTGCATCGTCGAGTCTGGTCCTGGCGCGTATCGCGGCCAGATCGGGGATCGCGCGGTCCCGGCAGGCGCGGAGCGGGCGTTCGCCGTGCTGGGCGTCGAGCCAGGAGTCGATGGCCCGTCCGCGCTGGGCGCCCTGGTTCTCGGTGGAGAGGTCGCTGAGGTGCAGGTGTCGCACCAGGTGGTACTGGGCCGGGCATTCGGCGTGCAGGCGCAGATCCCAGGCGGAAAGGGAGCGGCGCTTGCGTACCGGGACCGAGGGCTGCCCGTTCCACAGCCGCGGGGTGCGCTTCAGCTCCGTACAGCCCGCGATGGCCTTGCAGTCCACGCAATTCTCCCAGGGGTGAGTCCCGGTCCCGGTGGCGGCTTCAAGGAAGGCCGGCACCGCATCGGCCGTGAACCGCTGCTGCGCCTGATCGGGCCCTTCAGACAGAAGCGGTTCCACCGAACCATCGGCGCATCCGAAGTCGAAGACGCGGATCAGTTCGGGCAGCCGGACGCTGTCGGTCGCAGCGGGCGGGGGCAGGGAACCCGCCTTCCGCCGGGGTGTGGGCGCTCCATACGCCATCACCTTGGCCACAGCCCCGAGTTCGGCGTCGGGACGTACCGCCTTGGCCCGCCCCAGGGAGGGCAGCCACAGGTCGCGCACCGCCCCGTCCTCAGAGGCGTACATGCGGCCCCACAAGGTGTGCTCGTACTGCCGGACCCCACGCGCGTCGGGGGCGTCAGTGCGGCGGGTGCGCCAGGTCCACGGCTGCTTCACCGGCTTGGTCGGCGGGAGTCCGGCCTCGACGGCGGCGGCCTGTTCAGCGGCGCGGGCTGCCGCATAGCGCTCCACGGCGGCGGCGGTCCAGGCGAGATGAGCGGGGTGGACCGGCGCGCCCCACCCCCGGAAAGGGCCGCGAGTGGTGCGGAGTTCCTCGCGTACCCGTGCGAGTGGCCACTGCTGGTGCTCCATCAGGTCGAGGGCCGAGAAGAGTGGGCCGAACCCGAATTCCTCGCGCGGTGAGCGGCGGAGCGGTACGGCCGGCTCGGCGACGAGCAGGGGCCGCATCGCGATGCGGCGGTGGGTGGGACAGGCCGCGCCGTCGGGCCGTGCCATCCGGGGGCTTGCTTTGATCAGCCAGTCCTGACCGGCGACGCCTGCTGGAACCTGCATGGGAGACCCCCGAGGGCGGTGGCATGGGCAAGAAGGCGCCCAGGACCGAGGGGACTCCGAGAGGACCGAGCGCACTTCGAGCATTCCATGGATCTGTGAACTCAGTCAATGAATTGTCTGTGCTGAAGCTCCTTCACGCTACTCTGGTACGCCTGATGGCGCAGGAGTGCGAAGGGGCACAGCGGTGGATGCGGATGCGTACAGGCCCGGTGCGGGCGATCTGGTCGACGGGTGCTACGAGTTGAGCGACTCGCTCGGCAAGGGCGGGATGGCTCAGGTGTGGCGAGCCCGTGAGGTGTCCGACGGGCGGGAGATCGCAGTGAAATTCCTGCGTCACGACTCCGAGGCCCTTCACTGCCTGGACCCGCAGGAGCGGGAGGCGGAACTCACCGTCAGGAACGCCCGATTCCAGCGCGAAGCCAGGCTCCTGGGCACGCTCGACCACCCCGGGATCCCCGAACTGTACGGCAGCGGATCGCACCAGGGCATGCCATACATCGCCATGCGGCTGGTGAACGGCGTGAGCCTGCGGACGTTCCTCGACGAGCACAGCCCGCTGCCTCTGGCCACGGCGGTCGCAGTCGCCGCGCAGATGGCCCACGCGCTGGCCTGCGCGCACACGCTCCCGGTGGTGCACCGGGACCTCAAGCCGGCGAACGTCATGATCGACGACGAGGGGCGTGTCGTCCTCATCGACTTCGGCATCGCCAAGCCGCTGCGCTCCGACGCCACGCGCTACACAGCGCACGGTTCAACGCTGGGCACCCGCGGCTATCTGGCCCCAGAACAGATCCTCGAGTTGGATCCCACCACGCGGACGGACGTCTACTGTTTTGGCTGCATCTTCTACGAACTACTCACCGGGCGGCCCCCGTTCCCGCTCGGTGCGGACTCCGGCCTGACCGACAAGCACCTCAACGAGGTGCCGTTGCCGCCGAGCGTCCACGCGGCAGGCATCCCTGAAGCGATCGACGATCTGGTACTGCAGATGCTCGCCAAGAAGCCTGACCAGCGCCCCTATGTCGACGAGGTCCTGGCGGTCCTCGGCCCGTTCGCGCCCCGGTCCGGCGATCCCGAGACCCGGCCCCGCACCCATCCCGATCCGACCGCTCCCTTGCGTCGGCCGGAGGAGCTGACCACGTGCCCGCGCGCCGTCCCCGTGCCTCCGCCCGCCGTGTCCGCGCCGGTCGAGGGGGAGTGGTTGGAGTACCGGACCATCGACAGGCTCTGCGCGCGGGCCGAGTCGGAGATCGCGTCCGGCGAACCCGGGGAAGCGGCAGTTCGTCTGCGTGAGCTGACGGCGCGGGTCCGCAAGGAGTGGGGAGATCGCCGCCCGGTGGTGCGCCGCGTCTGGCAGGGAGCCGCGGACGGACTGCGCCTCGCTGGCGACTTTGGCTCGGCTGCCCGCCTCTACCAGGTCGTCGACGAAGCCCTGATCCATGGCGACGGCCCAGCCGAGCGCGCCGAGCGCGCGGTGACCCGCCTGCGCCTGGCGGAATGCCGTCTCACCTTCGGTGAGCTGGAGGCGGCCGTGGCAGCGGTCGACACGGCGGGCCGCACGGCCGCCGGACTGCCGTCCGAGCTTGCGAACCGGGTCGAGGCCGTACGTGTCGCGGTCGACGTCCAGCTCACGGCACGCCTCACGGATCGGTGAACAGGGAGGATTGAAGTCTCGCCGCCCCGATTCGCCAGAGCCCCGCGAAAGCGTGGGGTGCGACCAACCGTCCGGGAGGGCGCGACCGACCGTCCGGGAGGGTGCGACCGACCGTCGTACCCAGCGCCTACGCCCCGCCCGTCAGCCGCCCGGATGCCAGTTCGTCACCAAGATCCCGAACGAGGTCGGCACCGAGGTCGGCCGCGCGCCGCACCATCCGCTCGAAGGCGGCGAGTTCCTGGAACGCCTTGCCGTAGCGCCGCTGCTCGCTGAGTGGAACCTGCCGTACCTGGAGGCGGCGGACGTCGATGCGGGAGGAGCTCGTAGCGTGTGTCCCAGCCTGCCGTGCGTTTGCCGGGGCCCGCAGCGAACCCGCGACAAACCAGGCGTCGAGCTGCTCGGGCTGCACTCGCACGATGAACAACTGGGGTCCGAGGACGATTGGCGGCCCTTCGTGGACCCAGGCTGAGAACTTTCGTGCCGCTCCCACCACGACGATGTCTCCCGGCTCGGCGACAACGGCTTCGAAGGTCGCCAGGTGCTCGGGCGCGAGGCAGCCTCGGGGTTCGCCGCCCATCAGCAGGTCAGGGACCGTGAGGAGCGGGATGCCGTCGTCGGGCGACGTGCCTTCCCGGACCGTCCCTTCAGGCGGCTGCTGTCCGCCGCGCAGGGTGAGGGCCCCGGCTCTGGCCAGTTCGGCCACCGTGGTCGCCGTCGGAGTGTCCGCCGCGGCGGCCGTGAGGTCGAGCGCAGCGAGCAGGCGGGCAGATTTGCCGACGCCCGTGGTCAGACCGGTGAACTCCTTCCAGGACGCGGCCAGTCGAGGGGCAGGGTCCCTGGGCGACGGGGTGATGTGGCGTCCGGGGGTGAGGTCGACCTCATCGTCGAGGAGCTCGATGACAGGCATCTGCCGTACGAAGGGAGAGTCCGGGGCCGTGTCCTCGTCCGGCGAGCGGACCTCGTCGAAGGCCTCGCGGACAAAGGAGCCGATCGCCGCCCAGTCGGGAGTGGTGTCCCGGGCCGTCGTCCGCGGGAAGCGGGATGCCGCGTCGACCACCAGCAGCCTGCCGCCGGCCTGCGACTCCTCCCCAACACCGGGGGCCCGCAGCACCCACAGGTGCAGCGAGACGCTGTGCGGGGCCGCGCATCCCGGTGGCAGCGCAACGATGGCCCGCAGAGCGCCAGTACGCAGCAACGAGCCTCGGATCCGCCGCCCGGCGCGCCGTGCCGCCACGGCGGGCGGCAGCAGCAGCACGGCCGCGCCACCGGGACGCAGCCGGGCCAGGCAATGCTGCACCCAGGCGAGTTCGGGTTCGGTACGAGGGGGCAGACCGTGGCTCCAGCGGGTGTCGGTCGCCAGTTCCTCGTATCCCCAGTCCCGCTCATTGAAGGGAGGATTGCATAGGGCGATGTCGGCGGAGGTGTCGGTGAACGGGTCGTCGCGCAGGGAGTCTCCCGCTCGAACGTCGATGATCGGCCCGTCGTCCGTCGCCCCATCGCTCCCGAGCCTCAGGCGGGCCTCGGCCAGGTCGGCGAGAACGGGGTCGAGCTCACCGCCCAGGAGGCTGCCAGCACCCTCATGGGCCGCGGCTGCGAGTAGGTGCCCGGTGCCGCAGGCCGGGTCGACGGCCGTGATGCCGCTTGTGCCGTCGAGTGCGCAGAGAGAGGTGCGCAGGGCGAGCTCTGCCATGAGCCGGGCCAGCGGCTGCGGTGTGGTGGCGATCTGGCGTACGTGTACGTCGAGCCAGCGGCGGAGCAGGAATTCGAAGGTATCGGATCCTCCCTCACGGAGTCCGAGTTTCACGGCCTGATCGACCAACGCGCGTGTTTCACCGGCAAGTTCGTTGCCTGCGGCCGCCCTGCCCGCGAGCCGCCGTCCCGCTTCGGCGAGGGCGGTCCCCACCGCGTCACGCCCGCCGAGCGCGTCGAAACGAGGCCACAGCCACTCCCGCTCCGTCGATTTCTTGATCTTGCCGTTGGCGCGCAGCCAGGCCTCGATCTCGGTCATGGAGAACTGAGGGTTGACATCCGTGCCGCCGATGCGTGCGGGGAATGTCGGATGCCGTCGCCGCCAGTTGCTGACCGCGGCCCGCCCGACTCCCGCGAGGCGGGAGATTTCGGCCAAGCTCACCGGCACGGTAAGCGATGAAGACATCTGCACTCCCAGGCATTTTATAGCAAATAGGGGCTTCCCCCCGGCTGTGGGTGCGTGATCAGGCCACCCTCCCCCCTTCGCGTTTGCCAGGCTATACGAACATTGACTCTGTTCACAGTCTCATCAAGCCGGGCTTGAGGGTCTACCGCACACCGTCGAGGAACTCGCTCGCCCGCCCGCTGTACGACACGTACAGCGCCTTTCCGGCCGGGTGCAGCCCACGAACAGCAGGCACCGTTCGGCCAGGTCGGTGACGTGCTTGCCGGTGTCACCGCTGACTCTATTCGGACTCTGACAGCGGCAGGGTTGTATGCCTGTGGGGCTCCCGGTCGGCGTGGGGGTGGGTCATTGCGCCGGCCGGCCGCTCCGCCCAGATGCCGCCCACGCCCGCACCGGCCGGGCGTCGGGTCCCATCGGATGTGTGAAGGGCCGCAGCGGGTCCACTTCGGCCCACGGGACGAGTGCCTGTTCGGGGGCGCGGCGCTCGGGCAGCCAAGTGGCGAGGCGCCGCCACACCTCGCCGGCGTGTGCAGGCCGCTCGTCGGGGTCCTTGGCCAGCAACTGGATTACCAGGTCCTCCAGTTCGGAAGGGATGCCTCCGCGGAGCCTTCCGGGCGGTACGGGCCGCCGCTCAAGGATCATGGTGGGCAGCATCAGTTCGGACTCGTGCGTGAAGACCGGCTCGCCCGTCAGCATCGCGTACAGCAGACAGCCCAGTGCGTACAGATCGGTCCGGGGGTCGACCGGCTTGCCCAGCACCTGTTCCGGCGCCATGCACTCCAGGCTGCCTGGGCGCTCGCCGGTCGTGGTGAGGCCCGCGGTGTCCGGATCGAGGAAGGCGGCGACGCCGAAGTCAAGAACCTTGACCATACCGTCCGTGCGGATCACGATGTTGCTGCCTTTGAGGTCGCGGTGCACGACGTCGCGTGCGTGCACTGACCCTAGGACCGAGGCGATCTGGACGCCGATCGACGCGGTCTCCTCGATGGAGAGCGGGCCCTCCTCGGCGATCCGGTCGTCGAGCGCCGGCCCGATCACGTACTGCATGACGAGAAAGCGGGTGCCGCTCTCCTCCCCCAGGTCGTAGACGGTGGCGAGCCCCGCGTGGTCGAGCCGGGCGACGGCCTGCGCCTCCCGGCGGAACCTTTCGGCATCACGGGCGCGCTGCTCCTCCGTCAGCCCCAAATCGACGTTCATGGTCTTCAGTGCCACGTCACGGCCCAGGTTCTCGTCGTGGGCGAGCCAGACGACTCCCATGCCACCCCGGCCGATGAGTCTTTTGATCCGGTAGCGATCGGCGATCAGTGTTCCGGTGTTCATTCGCGCTGCGGCCCGTCCCCTCCGTGCCCTGCCGCGCCCTGCCCGGGCTGCTGTCAGGGAGAGTGTGACATGGCGGCGCTTCGAGCGCCGCCTGCGTAACATTCTGTATGTTGACTGAGTTCACAGAATGTTGCTCTAATGGGGTGAAGGGAGTGGGGCGGTTCGCCCCTCAACACCCACTACGGTGATGTGTGGATCGCGTCGGGAGCGAGTGAGGATTACGTGGACGTCTTCGAGGTGCATCGCCGGCTTATCCGCGACTACAAGGAGTACACATCCGGATCGGTGGTGATCGACGACCCTCGGATCGGCGAGAAGGTGTCCAAGTCCCTCGCTGACGGCGACCAGTGGCCCGACCCCTGGCTCTCGCTCAACCCGAGTTTTGCGCCCGGCGGCACCGTCGACCACCTCGCCGACGACCTCGGTCTCCTCCATCCCGAGTGCAAGCGGATCTTCCGCACTGGCAAGGACAAGCAGGGCGCGACGATCCGTCCCATCCGGTTCCACCAGCACCAGCGCGACGCCATCGAGGCTGCCGACTCGAAAGACTCGTACGTCCTGACGACCGGCACCGGATCCGGCAAGAGCCTCGGCTACATCGTGCCCATCGTCCACCGGATCCTTAGCGAGAAGGAGCCCGGAGCCGCCCCGAGTATCAAGGCGATCATCGTCTACCCGATGAACGCCCTGGCCAATAGCCAGCGGGGCGAGCTGAAGAAGTTTCTCACCGCCGGATACGGCGCAGGCAACGAGCCCGTCACATACGCCCGGTACACCGGCCAGGAGAAGCAGGCCGAGAAGGACGCGGTGCTGGAGACTCCGCCGGACATCCTGCTCACCAACTACGTGATGCTGGAGCTGATGCTCACCCGCCCTGAGGAGCGCAAGCGGCTCATCGGCCGGGCCAAGGGCCTGCGCTTCCTGGTCCTGGACGAACTGCACACCTACCGCGGTCGTCAGGGCGCCGACGTCGCCCTGCTGGTCCGGCGTGTCCGCGAGGCCTGCCAGTCGCCCGCGCTGCAGTGTGTTGGCACCTCCGCCACCATGTCCACCAAGGGCACCCCTGCCGCCCGCCGACGAGAGGTAGCGGACGTCGCCTCCACCCTGTTCGACACGGAGATCTCCCCAGACCGGGTGGTGGGCGAGACGCTGGTCCGCGCGACCGGCGACATAACCCCCACGCGTGCCGAACTTGCCGCCCGTGTACGGGAGAACAACCCTCCGCTGGAGTACGACGCACTCGCCGCCGACCCGCTGGCCCGCTGGGTTGAGACCGCCTTCGGCCTTACCGAGGCCACCGACGAAGACGGCACCCGCCTTCTGGTGCGCGCCAAACCGACCACTGTGGAGCTCGCCGCGCGCGCGCTGCGCGAGGACGCCTTCGGCATCCCGCGCGACGCACCCGAGGAGGAGCAGTACACCGCCTGCGCCAAGGCCATCCGGTCCACGCTCCGGGCCGGCACGCAGGTCCGCGACGCCGAGGACCGCGCGCTGTTCGCGTTCCGCCTCCACCAGTTCCTCTCCAAGGGCGGCTCGGCGTACGTCTCCCTGGAGTCGGAGGAGAGTCGCCACATCACCCGCACCTACCAGCAGCGGGTGCCCGGAGAGCCGGAGAAGCTCCTGCTGCCGCTGTCCTTCTGCCGCGAGTGCGGCCAGGAGTACCTCACCGTGGCCCGCGAGCAGAGCGATGACGGCACGGTCGCCTTCCGTACTCGTGAGGAGGCGGACGATGAACAGGGCTACCTCTACCTCTCGGCCGCCAACCCGTGGCCCGATCGCGTCGTGGACGCGATCGACCAGCGCCGCTTCCCCGACAGCTGGCTCACCCTCGACCCGAAGAAGGGCACGCCCGTTCTCACCGCGAGCCGTAAGAAGCGCGCCCCACAGCCCGTATGGGTGAGGCCTGACGGCACGACGGTGGACAAGGATGGGGGCGGCCTGCACGCCGCCTACGTGCCCGCCCCGTTCCTGTTCTGCCTGGAATGCGGGGTCAGCTATGAGCAGGTCAAGGAGCGGGACTTCGCCAAGCTGATGACGCTCGACCAGGAGGGCCGCTCCACCGCCACCTCCGTCGTCAGCGCTTCCATCGTCCGCCACCTCAAGAGCCTGCCGGAAAGCGAACTCGACGAAGACGCCCGCAAATTGCTTACGTTCGTCGACAACCGGCAGGACGCCAGCCTGCAGTCCGGGCACTTCAATGACTTCGTCATGGTCACCCAGCTGCGCGGTGCCCTCTACCGCGCGATGCTGAAGGCGGGGGAATCGGGCCTGCGCTGGAAACGGCTGGGCGAGGAAGTCGTGGCCGCCATGGGGTTGGCACGCCATGAATACGCCAACAACCCCACCGAGGTAGAGGCGCTCGCTGAGGAAACGCTGAGCGCCCTGGCCCAGGTGGCGGAGTACCGGCTCTTCCTTGACCTGGAGCGCGGCTGGCGAGTCACCATGCCCAACCTGGAGCAGACCGGCCTGCTGGGCCTGGAGTACGCGGGGCTCGATCAGATCGCCCACGACGAGGAGCGGTGGCAGCGCGCCGCCGGGCCGCTGCGCACCGCGACCCCGGCCACCCGGCTCGACCTGGCCCGCGTTCTCATGGACGAGCTGCGCCGTCAGCGTGCCGTGGACACCCCGTACTTCACCGAGGCCAAGTTCAACGAACTGGGCAAGGAGTCCGCCAAGCTCAATGACGCATGGGCCATCGCGGAGACCGAGTCCGCGCCCCCCGCCCCCGGCGTCGCGGTGCCCCGCGCCGGCCGGCCCGGCCGCTCGGGGCGCACCCGCAGTGAGCTGAATCTCACCGGTCGCACCGCCTTCGGCCGTTACGTCCGCAAACGGGAGACCTTCCCGGACTGGAGCCATGACCTCTCGCTCGACGACGCCCAGGACGTGATCCGCGACCTGCTCGAGGTCCTCGCCGACGGCGGCGTACTGAGCCGGGTCACCCAGGGCCGCGGCGAGGAACCCGGCTACCAGATCCACCACCCGGTGATCCGCTGGCATGCCCGCGACGACGAGTACGGCGCGGTTGACCGGCTGCGCCGTACCTACCGCACCGGCCGGGGCCCCCGCGTCAACGCCTTCTTCAAGAACCTCTACAAGGAGGTCGCTTCCACCTTCGCCGGACTGCACGCCGCCGAGCACACCGCCCAGGTCCACCCCGAGGTGCGTGAGGAACGGGAGCGCCTGTTCAGCAAGGGGCTTCCGCTGCCCCTGCTGTACTGCTCGCCGACGATGGAGCTCGGCGTCGACATCGCCAGCCTCAACGCCGTCAACCTCCGCAATGTCCCGCCCACCCCCGCCAACTACGCCCAGCGCTCGGGCCGCGCCGGCCGCTCGGGCCAGCCCGCGCTGGTCACCACGTACTGCGCGACCGGCAACAGCCACGACCAGTACTACTTCACCCGCTCCGACCAGATGGTTGCAGGCACCGTCGCCCCGCCCCGCCTCGACCTCGCCAACGAGGACCTGCTCGCGTCCCACGTCCACGCCATCTGGCTCGCCGAGACCCGCCTGGAACTCGGGCGCACCATGACGAAGATCCTGGACGCGGACGGCAAAGCCCCGTCGCTGCGGCTGCTGCCCGAGGTACAGGAGCAGATCGGCAGGCCGGCCGCCCAGCAGCGCGCCCTGGTGCGGGCCCGCACCGTCCTTGCCGGCTGCGTGGACGCCCTGCGTGAGACGTCCTGGTGGCACGAGCAGTGGCTGGAGGACACCATCGCGAAGGCTCCCGGGCGTTTCGACGAGAAGTGCGGACGCTGGCGGAACCTCTACCAGAAGGCGCTGGAGGAGCGAGAGATCCAGCACGACAACATCCGCAACCGCACGGCGACCGGCCGTTCCCAGGCCCAGGCCGTCCGCCGCCGCGCCCAGGCGGAAAACCAGATCGCCCTCCTGGAGAACAGGCAGGGCGGCGAGCGCACGGTGCTGTCCGACTTCTACCCGTACCGCTACTTCGCCTCCGAGGGCTTCCTGCCCGGCTACTCCTTCCCCCGCCTGCCGCTCGCCGCGTACATCCCCGGTACCGGCCGCAGTACCCGTGGCCACGACGGCGACTACCTCCAGCGCTCGCGCTTCATCGCGATCCGCGAGTTCGGGCCGGGTGCGCTGATCTACCACGAGGGCAGCCGGTTCAAGGTGGACCGGGTGCAGTTGCCGCCGGAGACCAGTGGCGAACTGACCACCGAAAGCGCCAAGGTGTGTCAAGCCTGCGGCTATCTGTCTCCGGAGGAGCGACGCGAGGACACCTGCCATGGCTGCGGCAGCTCGTACGGCGATCCCCGCACCGGGCTGCTGCACCTGCATACCGTCTTCACCCAGCGCCGCGACCGGATCTCCTCCGACGAGGAGGAGCGCCAGCGTACGGGTTACGCGGTGGAGATCTCCTACCGTTTCAAGCAGCACGCAGACGGCCGGGACGGTTCGCTCCGCGCCGAGGCGAAGGCCGCGGCCGGCCGGCTCCTCGCCGAGCTGGTCTACGGCGACAGCGCCACTGTCCGGCTCACCAACCTGGGCTACCGCCGCTCGGTCGCGAAGGGCGAGATCGGCTTCTGGCTCGACCCGGTCACCGGCCAGTGGCTGGCCGGCTCGACCGGCCAGCAGAGCACGAAGGCGCCCGGCCGGGAAACCCCGGTGGAGGACGAGGGCCTCGCCGACGCGGACAAGGCCCTGCGCAAGATCCCCGTCATCCCGTACGTCCAGGACACCCGCAACATTCTCGTGCTCAAGCTCGCGGCCCCCGTCGACCGGGACACCGCGATCACCCTCCAGTACGCGTTGGAGCGGGGCATCGAGGCCGAGTTCCAACTGGAGGACTCCGAGCTGGACACCGAGGAGCTGCCGCCGGACGACGGTCCTCGCGAGCGGCTGCTGTTCATTGAGAGCGCCGAGGGCGGCGCCGGCGTCCTGCGCCGGCTGCAGGCCGAGCCCGACGCGCTCGCCCGCGCCGCCCGCCGGGCCCTGGAGATCGCGCACTTCGATCAGGTCGGGCGCGACCGGGGAGCCGAGAAGCGCACCGGGGATCCCTGCGAGAAGGGCTGCTATGACTGCCTGCTCTCCTTCGGTAACCAGCGCCACCACCGGGCGATCGACCGCCACCTGGTGAAGCAGCTGCTGATGGACTTCGCGGGCGGCGAGGTCGGCTCCAGCCACGCGGGCCGCACCCGCGACGAGCAGGCCGATGCGCTTATCGAGGGCGCCGACTCCTCCCTGGAGGAGCGGTTCATCGCCTACCTCAGGACCCACGGCCACCGCCTGCCCGACCACCAGCAGGTGAAGTTGAGCGCGGCCCTGTCCAAGCCGGACTTCGTGTACGACACCTCATTCGGCCCTGTCGCGGTCTTCGTCGACGGCCCGCATCACGACCACACGGAGACGACGCTGCGTGACGAGGAGGCCGCGGAACGGCTGAAGGAGATCGGCTGGGAGGTCATCCGCATCCACTACACCGACGACTGGTCGAAGGCCGTCGCCGACTACCCTTCTGTGTTCGGCGAAGCACGCCGCTGACCTCGGAGCCGGGGACGGGCCCCGTCGGCCCGTTCCCATCCCAGGCCTCGCCGACGAGCCGTCCGGTCACCGCCCCGGTTCGCTCCGCCCGACCGACCTTTGCCCGCCCCGACCCCGGAAGGCCCGCATGACCACCGCCGCCCAGCCGACCCGGCAGTACGCCGTCGGCTCCCTCGTCCACGCCCGGGGCCGCGAGTGGGTCGTGCTGCCCGACTCCACACCCGACCTGCTCGTCCTACGCCCGCTCGGCGGCGCCGACGACGACATCGCGGGCGTCCTGCCCGGCCTGGAGACCGTCGTCCCCGCCACCTTCGCCCCGCCAACTCCCTCCGACCTGGGCGATCAGCAGGCGGCCGGGCTCCTGCGCACCGCCCTGCGCATCGGCTTCCGCTCCGGCGCGGGGCCCTTCCGGTCGCTCGCCTCGATCGCCGTCGACCCGCGCCCGTACCAGCTGGTCCCGCTGCTGATGGCGCTGCGCCAGGACACCGTCCGGTTGCTGATCGCCGACGATGTCGGTATCGGCAAGACGGTGGAGGCCGGGCTGATCGCCGCCGAGCTGCTGGCGCAGGGCGACGCCCGCGGCCTGGTCGTGCTGTGCTCGCCCGCCCTCGCCGAACAGTGGCGGGCCGAGCTGTACGGCAAGTTCGGCGTTGACGCCCGCCTCGTGCTGCCGTCCACGATCGGCCGCCTGGAGCGCGAGACCCCGTACGGCCAGTCGGTCTTCCGTCCTGACGGTGCGTATGTCGTCTCCACCGACTTCATCAAGTCCCCCCGTCATCGGGAGGACTTCTTGCGCAACTGCCCCGACCTGGTGATCGTCGACGAGGCGCACTCCTGCGTGTCCGACTCCACGGTCGGCGCGTCCGCCCGCTCCTCCCAGCAGCGGTATGCGCTGCTGCGCGCCCTCGCCGACCGGGCGGACCGCCACCTCCTGCTGGTCACGGCCACCCCGCACAGCGGCAAGGAAGAGCCGTTCCGCCGCCTGATCGGCCTGCTCGACGACCGCTTGGCCGCCGTTCCCCTCGATACCGACGCCGGCCGCAGGCTCCTCGCCGAGTTCTTCGTGCAGCGCCGCCGCGCCGACATCCGCGAGGACTTCCAGGACGGCGCGCACTTCCCGTCCTCCCGGAACACCGCCGAAACCGCCTACACCCTGCACCGCGACTACAAGAAGCTTCTCGACGAGGTCCTGTCGTACGCCCGCGAGACGGTACGAGCGGCCGACGGCGCCCTCCAGCAGCGCCAGCGCTGGTGGTCCACCCTCGCCCTGCTGCGCACCCTGTCCTCCTCCCCGGCTGCCGCCGTGCAGTCCCTGAACACCCGCGCCGGCGTCGAGGAGGCGGACACTCCCGCCGAGGTGGACCGCACCGGAGAGCGCACTGTCTCCGACCCGGCTGACAGCGACACCCCCGAGTCCGCGGACGCGGTACCGGGCACGCAGCTTCCCGCTGGATCCGCTGCCGATGGTGACAGCGAGGTTGACGGCGAGGAGAAGGCCCGCCTCATCGCGATGGCCGAATCGGCCAAGAAGCTCTACGGCCCCACTCGCGACGCCAAACTGAAGAAGCTGATCACCACCGTCTCCGACCTCCTCGACGAGGGCTACCGGCCCATCGTCTTCTGCCGCTACATCGCGACCGCCGACTACGTGGCGGACCACCTCAGGAAGGCCCTCAACAAGAAGGGCGCCGAGCACCCGGTCGCGGTCGCCTCCGTCACCGGCGAACTCTCGCCGGACCAGCGCGTCACCCGCATCGCCGAGATGACCGGCACCGACGAGGACGGCAATCCCGCACCCGAGCGCCGTGTCCTGGTCGCCACCGATTGCCTGTCCGAGGGAGTCAACCTCCAGGAGTCCTTCGACGCGGTCCTCCATTACGACCTCGCGTGGAACCCGACCCGCCACGAGCAGCGCGAGGGCCGCGTGGACCGCTTCGGCCAGCGCACCGACGTCGTCAAGGCGCTCACCCTGTACGGCGCCGACAACCCCGTCGACGGCATCGTCCTCAATGTCCTGCTCCGCAAGCACGAGCGGATCCGCCGCGTCACCGGCATCTCCGTGCCCGTGCCGCAGGAGTCCGAGAGCGCCATGCAGGCCGTCTTCGAGGGCCTGATCCTGCGCGGCGAGCGGTCGGCGTACGAGCAGGAGGGGCTGTTTGCGCAGGAGGAAG
This sequence comes from Actinacidiphila sp. bgisy167, assembly GCF_057707665.1. Classification (NCBI taxonomy): domain Bacteria; kingdom Bacillati; phylum Actinomycetota; class Actinomycetes; order Kitasatosporales; family Streptomycetaceae; genus Actinacidiphila; species Actinacidiphila sp. bgisy167. The sequence continues at coordinate 29,621 of NZ_JBYIQP010000075.1, forward strand.
TGGCCGAGCAGCTGGAGATCGCCTGGCAGTCCTCCGCCGACCGGGAGAAGCGCTACCGCTCCCGCTATGCCCAGCTTACGATCAAGAAGGAGGAGGTGGCCGCCGAGGTCGACGAGATCCGTGCCGCGCTCGGCACCGGCGAGGAAGTACGGGACTTCACCCGCCGCGCCCTGGGCGCCCTGCGGGGCATGCCCGCCCCCACGAAGCAGGGCGGTTTCACCGCGCACATCGACGCCCTCCCGCAGGGCCTGCGCGACACCGTCTCGCACGCGCTCGGCCCCCGCCACCCCCGCCCGGTCGTCTTCCACGACGCCCCCAGCGCCCCACGCGGCGAGGCCGCCCTCACCCGCACCGATCCGGTGGTCGCCGCTGTCGCCCGCTTCGTCCTGGACGCGGCCCTCGACGACGCCGGCAAGGTCCCGCAGTGGCAGCGGCCGGCCCGCCGCTGCGGAGTCGTCCGTACCGCGTCCGTGGAGCGGAACACCACGCTCCTGCTCGTGCGTCACCGCTTCCAGCTGAACTTGCCCGCCCGCGACGGCTCGGTGCGCGAGCAGCTCGCCGAGGACGCCCGCGTGGTCGCCTACCGCGGCCGGCCCGACGCGCCCGAGTGGCTGCCGGAGGACGAGGCTGTGGCCCTCCTCGACGCGCGCGCCACCCAGAACACCGACCCGAAGTTCGCCACCGAGCACATCGCCGAGGTTCTAGCCGCCCTGCCCGCTCTCATGTCCGAACTGCGAGACCAGTCAGTCGAGTTGGGCCAGACCCTGGAGGCCTCGCACCGCCGGGTCCGCACCGCCTCCCGCGCCCGCCTGGCGGGCCTGAAGGTCGTCCCCCAGGGCGACCCGGACATCCTGGGTGTGTACCACTACCGCCCGGCCACGACGTTCCCCCAGGGAGTGGGCGCATGAGCACCGCCAGGACCCTCGTCACCGACACCGTTGCCACCGTCGGCGGCCTCCTGCCGTACGACCTCCTCGTCCGCATCAAGGAGGGCAAGGAGCAGACCGGTTCCAAGCCCGCCGACTACCGCCTGTACGCCAAGGGCGACTCGGTCCGGGACGCCGCCGAGCGCTCCTGGGGCTACCTGCGCGGCGTGTGGGCCGCCTACCAGGACGCCCTGGCCCGCGACGGCGCCGACGCCGACCCCGGCGTGCACGCGGTCGGCGTCACCACCGAACGCTGGCTGCTGCCCCTCTTCGAGCAGCTCGGCTTCGGCGCCCTCGCCCCCGTGCCCGCGCCCGGCCTGCGCTCCCGCGACGGCGAGAAGGATTTCGAGGTCAGCCACCACTGGGCGAACGTCCCTGTCCACCTCACCGGCTGGAACGTCCCCCTCGACCGGCGCACCACCGAACTGGCCAAGCAGGCCCCGCAGTCGATGGTGCAGGAGTACCTCAACCGCTCGGCGGACTCCACCCTCTGGGGCGTCCTCTCCAACGGCCAGCAGCTGCGCCTGCTCCGCGAATCCGCGTCCCTCACCGGCGCCGCGTTCATCGAGTTCGACCTCCAGGCGATCTTCGATGGCGACCGTTCCGACGACTTCGTCCTCCTGTGGCGGCTGCTGCACCGCACCCGCTTCGAGCCCCGCGCCGAGGGCGAGGCGGCCGCGACCTGCCTGCTGGAGAAGTGGCGCGCCGAGGCCATCGACAGCGGAACCCGCGCCCTGAAGGAGCTCCGCAAGGGCGTCGAGAAGGCCCTGATCGTGATCGGCTCGGGCCTGATCGCCCACCCCGACAACGCCGACCTGCTCAAGGCCCTGCGCACCCGCGACAAGAACGTCCGCGACGACCTCCACCCGGCCTTGCTCCGCCTCGCCTACCGCCTGCTGTTCCTCTTCGTCGCCGAGGACCGCGACCTACTCCTGCACCCCGAGTCCACCGAGCACGCTCGCGAGACGTACGAGAAGTACTTCTCGACGGCTCGCCTGCGCCGCCTCGCCCGCCGCACCGGCACCCTGCACGGCGACCAGTGGCAGGCCTTGCAGCTGGTCATCAAGGGCCTCGGCACGCCGGGCGGCCGCCCCGAGCTCGGACTCCCTGCGCTGGGCGGCCTGTTCGAGCCCAGCGGTACGGACGCGATCCTGGACGGCCTCAGCCTGTCCAACAAATCCCTGTACGAGGCGGTACAGGCCCTGTCCGAGGTGTACGACGCCAAGCTGGGCCGCCCCCGCAAGGTCGACTACCGCCACCTCGGCGCAGACGAGCTCGGCTCGGTCTACGAGTCACTGCTCGAACTGGAGCCGCGCCTCGGCGAGGGCGACGAGTACGTCCTGGCCAAGCTGGACGGCAACGACCGCAAGACGTCCGGCTCTTACTACACCCCGTCCCCCCTTATCGACTGCCTCCTCGACTCCGCGCTCGACCCGGTCATCGACCAGGCCGTCCGCTCCGGTACGACGAAGAAGGAGCGCGAGGACGCGCTGCTCGCCCTGACGGTGTGCGACCCTGCCTGCGGCTCCGGCCACTTCCTGGTCGCCGCGGCCCGCCGCATGGCCCGCCGCCTCGCCGAGATCCGCACGGACGACCCCGAGCCGAGCGCCGAGGACGTACGGCACGCGTTGCGGGACGTCATCGCGCGGTGCGTGTACGGCGTCGACCTCAACAAGATGGCCGTGGAGCTGGCCAAGGTGTCCTTGTGGATCGAGGCGATGGAGCCGGGCCGGCCGCTCACCTTCCTCGATGCCCACATCAAGCACGGCAACGGGTTGCTGGGCACGACGCCAAAGCTGCTGGCCGGTGGCCTGCCGGACGACGCGTTCAAGCCGCTGGAGGGCGACGAGTCGAAGCACGTCACCGACCTGAGGAAGCGCAACGCCGCCGAGCGGGCGGAGTGGCTGGCCGCGCTGCGCCGGGGTGTGAGCCAGGGTGCGTTGTTCTCGGAGGAGGAGGTACTGGCCGAGTCCAACGCGGAGTTCGGTGAGAAGGTCTCGGCGATCACCGGGACGGACTCGCGGGAGCTGGAGGACGTTCACAACCAGGCCAAGGCGTACCGGGAGCTGACCACGTCCCGGGACTACATCCGGGCGCTGGAGCTGGCCGACGCGTGGTGCGCGGCGTTCGTCTGGAGGAAGACGAAGACGGCGACGCCGCCCGCGCTGACGACGAAGTCGCTGCTGGCCCTGCACTCCGAGGACGGCGGCGCGAGCCTGCCGGACGGGACGGTGGAGGAGGTCGTGCGGCTGCGGGCGGAGTACCGGTTCTTCCACTGGCATCTGGAGTTCCCGGAGGTTTTCCGGGTTCCGGCGGACCCGGCGGCGCCGGGGGTGGACGACCGGACCGGATGGAAGGGCGGGTTCAGTTGTGTGCTGGGGAATCCGCCGTGGGAGCGGGTCAAGCTCCAGGAACAGGAGTTCTTCGCCACCCAAGACGAGAAGATTGCGAACGCCGCGAACAAGGCGGCGCGTGAGCGCATGATCGACGCGCTGGCCGAGAGCGAGGAGGAGGCGGACCGCACGCTGCACACCGAGTTCATCGAAGCGCGCCGCCTCTCCGAGGGCGTCAGCCATCTGCTGCGCAACTCGGGCCGCTTCCCGCTGGCCGGACGGGGGGACGTCAACACGTACGCCGTCTTCGCCGAAGCTGCCTCCCTGGGCATCGCTCCGAGGGGACGCCTGGGCCTGGTCCTGCCGACCGGCATCGCCACCGACGCGACGACGGCACCGTTCTTCTCGGACCTGGTGCGCACAGCGCGGCTCGCATCGTTCCTGGATTTTGAGAACGAGGCGTTCATCCTCAGCCGGGACGTGGACCACCGGGTGCGCTTCTCTCTGCTCACGACCACCGGCGTTGGCACGCGCGTCGACGAGGCGTCCTTCGCCTTCGGCACGCGGTATATGGAGGACCTCGACAGCCGACGGTTCGCCATGCCCCCAGAGGAGATCCTGCTGGTCAACCCCAACACGGGTACGCTTCCGGTGTTCCGCACCCGTCGGGATGCAGAGATCACTCTCGGGATCTACCGACGGGTCCCGGTCCTGATGAAGGAGCCGGACGAGAACGGCTTGGGCGGGACCAACCCGTGGGGTCTGACGTTCATGCGTATGTTCGACATGGCCAACGACTCCCACCTGTTCCGGGGCAAGGACGAGTTGGAGGCCGAGGGCTGGCAGTTGGCCGGCAACGTCTTCACGCGCACTGAAGCGGGGGTGAAGCGCCGGTACCTCCCGCTGTACGAGGCTAAGATGCTCCACCACTTCGACCACCGCCTCGGCACGTACGAGGGCCAGACCCAGGCCCAGGCCAACGTCGGTACCCTCCCGCGCGTGACCCCGGAACAGCACGATGACCCCGACTTCGTGCCGCTGCCCCGGTACTGGGTGCCGGAGCAGGATGTGGACTCCGGCAAGCGGGACAAGAAGGGCAACCGGATCATGTGGGCGGGGGTGGAGACGCGGCTGGCAGACAAGAAGTGGTACGAGAACTGGCTTCTGGGGTGGCGTGACGTGGCTCGGTCCACGGACACCCGAACCATGATTAGCTCGGCGCTTCCCGCTTACGGGGTAGGAGACAAGTTCCTGCTGGCCTTCGCGCCTGACGATGCTGCCGTTCTGCTCTCGGTCTTCAACTCGTTCGTCTTCGACTACGTGACGAGGCAGAAGCTGTCCGGCACCGCGCTGAAGTACTTCGTGCTGCGCCAGCTCCCTGCCGCCACGCAGGTTGAAATCGCGGCGTTGGATGGCCTGCTCGGCGGTAACGCAATGAGCTGGGTGACCTCACGCTCGTTGGAACTCGCGTACACATCCAGAGACATGGCTCCGTTCGCCAGTCACCACAGAGACGAGGGAGCCCCCTTCCGCTGGGACGATACACGCCGCGAACTTCTCCGTGCGGAGCTTGATGCGGCCCTGTTCCATGTGTATGGACTCAGTCGCGCGGACGTGGAGTACGTGATGGACGCGTTCCCCACGGTCAGAAAGCGGGAGGAGGCCCTACAGGGGACTTACCGAACCAAAAACCTCATCCTCGAGATCTACGACCGTATGGACATTGCGCGAGCGGCTGGCGACGAGTACCGAACGGTGCTGGACCCGCCGCCGGGCAAGGGTCCGCGTCACGCGGCCTGAGTGTCGCGGATCTCGGGTGGGTGGGTCAGAACCCGTCCTGCCCGAGGTTCGCGACGAATCCGGCCCACGCATCCCGTGAACGCGAGCCGCGGACCGCCGCCCCGTTCCTTGGAGCCCCGTACGTGGACGCGGGTCACGTCGGCGGCGACCTCGACGTACTGGCCGCCTTCGCCGCTGAGGTGCGACGTCTCAAAGACGAGGGGGTCTGGGGCTGGGCCACCATCTTCGGGCGTCTGGTCGTGGGATGGATGGAGCGAAACCCGGACCGGATGGCCGGCGTCGATTTCGCCGTCGGCAATCCGACCCGGACGGGCCGCACCCCGATCCAACACATCGAGGAGTTCCTGAAGGCCGCCGCCATCGAGGACACGGCCGACCGCTGGCGCTTCCCGACCTCCCCGGTCCTTGTCAAGCCCGTGGACACCGACCGCTCGGCCGGGAAGAACCGCGAGGC
>NZ_JBYIQP010000076.1:0-34404 GCF_057707665.1 Actinacidiphila sp. bgisy167
CTCGTCGCGGGGGTTGTGCCAACGTACTGGAGCGGGGCACCCCGATGCAAATCGAGGGCGCCCCGCTCCTGTTGGCGCGTCAGACCTCCACGACCACGGGAAGGATCATGGGGCGGCGGCGGTAGTTGTCGGAGACCCACTTGCCGATCGCACGCCGGATGAGCTGCTGCAGCTGCCGAACTTCGGCGACGCCGTCGGAGGCGGCGCGGGCAAGCGATTCCTCGATCTTGGGGAGTACGGCGTTGAAGGCCTCGTCGTCGATCCCGGACCCTCGCGCCTGGACGTACGGGCCGCCCACGACCTTGCCGGTCGTGCTGTCGACGACAACGAACACCGAGACGATGCCCTCCTCGCCGAGGATGCGGCGGTCCTTGAGGGAGGTCTCGGTCACGTCGCCGACCGAGAGGCCGTCCACGTACACATAGCCCGCCTGCACCTTGCCGGTGACCTTGGCGACGCCGTCGACGAGGTCGACGACCACGCCGTCCTCGGCGAGGACGCAGCGCTCCTTCGGGATGCCGGTGGCCTGCCCGAGAGCCGCGTTGGCGCGCAGGTGGCGCCACTCGCCGTGCACCGGCATGAGGTTGCGGGGCCTGCAGATGTTGTAGAAGTACAGCAGCTCGCCGGCGGAGGCGTGGCCGGAGACGTGCACCTTGGCGTTGCCCTTGTGCACGACCTTGGCTCCCCAGCGGGTGAGGCCGTTGATCACCCTGTAGACCGCGGTCTCGTTGCCCGGGATGAGAGACGAGGCGAGGACGACGGTGTCGCCCTCGACGATGCGGATCTGGTGGTCCCGGTTGGCCATTCGGGACAGCGCCGCCATCGGCTCGCCCTGGGAGCCGGTGCAGACCAGGACGACCTTCTCGTCGGGGAGGTCGTCGAGCGTCTTGACGTCGACGATCAGGCCCGCCGGGACCCGGAGGTAGCCGAGGTCGCGGGCGATCCCCATGTTGCGGACCATGGAGCGCCCGACCAGGGCGACCTTGCGTCCGCGTTCGTGGGCGGCGTCCAGGACCTGCTGGATGCGGTGCACGTGGCTGGCGAAACTGGCCACGATGATGCGCTTGTCGGCCTTGGCGAAGACATCGCGCAGCACCGGCAGGATGTCCCGCTCGTGCGGGATGAAGCCGGGGACCTCCGCGTTGGTGGAGTCCGCGAGCAGCAGGTCGATGCCCTCCTGCGACAGCCGCGCGAAGGCGTGCAGGTCGGTGAGCCGGCCGTCGAGGGGCAGCTGGTCCATCTTGAAGTCGCCGGTGTGCACGACCGTGCCGGCCGGGGTGCGGATGGCGACCGCGAGAGCGTCCGGGATGGAGTGGTTGACCGCGACGAACTCGCAGTCGAACGGCCCGATGCGCTCGCGCTGCCCCTCGGCGACCTCGAGGGTGTAGGGGCGGATGCGGTGCTCGGCGAGCTTGGCCTCGATCAGGGCCAGGGTCAGCTTCGAGCCGATCAGCGGGATGTCCTCCTTCTCCCGCAGGAGGAACGGGACGGCGCCGATGTGGTCCTCGTGGCCGTGCGTGAGCACGATGCCGACGATGTCGTCCAGGCGGTCCCGGAGGGAGGTGAAGTCCGGCAGGATCAGGTCGACTCCGGGCTGTTCCTCCTCGGGGAAGAGCACCCCGCAGTCGACGATCAGCAGTCGGCCTCCGTACTCGAAGACCGTCATGTTGCGGCCGATCTCTCCGAGGCCGCCGAGCGGGGTGATGCGCAGACCCCCTGCGGGGAGCGCGGGGGGCGGGCCGAGCTCAGGGTGCGGATGGCTCAAAATATCTCCTCACCACGCACGCCACGGACCCCGGGCGATGGCCCGGGGACACCGTGCGCGCACGACAGCGTGCTTTCTGTTGCGTTGTCCTCATGGAGCGGTATTCAGTTCTTAAGTCTGTGGTCACAGCTGTACCCCGCCGGCGGCGAGATCCTGCTTCAGTCGGGCGGTCGCGGCGTCGCCGAGTTCCACGAGCGGAAGCCGGAGCGGGCCGGCGGGCAGGCCCTGCAGGGCCAGGGCTGCCTTGGTGGTGATCACGCCCTGGGTGCGGAAGACCCCGGTGAAGACCGGGAGCAGCTTCTGGTGGATCTCCGCCGCCTTGTGGACGTCACCGGCGAGGTAGGCCTCGAGGAGCGCCCGGAGCTCCGGGCTGACCAGATGTCCCACGACGGAGACGAAGCCGACGGCGCCTACGGACAGCAGCGGCAGGTTGAGCATGTCGTCGCCGGAGTACCAGGCGAGTCCGCTGCGGCTGATGGCCCAGCTCGCCGCCCCGAGATCGCCCTTGGCGTCCTTGTTGGCGACGATGCGGGGGTGCTCGGCGAGCCGTACGAGGGTCTCGGTCTCGATGGGGACGCCGCTGCGGCCGGGGATGTCGTAGAGCATGACGGGCAGGCCGGTGGCGTCCGCGACGGCGGTGAAGTGCCGGTACAGGCCCTCCTGAGGGGGCTTGTTGTAGTACGGCGTCACCGCGAGCAGCCCGTGGGCACCCGCGCGCTCCGCCTGACGGGCCAGCTCGACGGTGTGGCGGGTGTCGTTGGTGCCCACGCCCGCGACGACGAAGGCGCGGCCGCCGACCGCCTCCAGCACGGCCCGGACGAGTTGCTCTTTCTCCACGTCGCTGGTGGTCGGCGACTCACCGGTCGTGCCGTTGACGACCAGGCCGTCGTTGCCGGCGTCGACGAGGTGGGCGGCGAGCCGCTGCGCGCCGTCGAGGTCGAGGGCGCCGTCCGCGGTGAACGGCGTGACCATTGCGGTCAGGACCCGCCCGAAGGGGGTCTGCGGGGTGGAGGTCGGAGCCATGAGTCCAACGCTACTCGGTGCCGGTGCCGGGACATCCCCTCGGGACCTGCGATGAGGACTCCGGCGCTGCCTGCTCGGGGGTTCAAGCAGCACCGGAATCCGTTTCTGCAGACTAGACGAATTGCACTAAACCCGGCAATCGGAAGATTCCGGATGAGTGGTGACCTGCTACGGAGCGATCCGGCCGTTGGCGTTGAAGGCGGCGTGGGTGAGCGGCATGAGCTTGGCCCATTCGGCTTCCATCCGCTCCCCGACCATCTCGATCTCGCGCTGCGGGAAGGACGGGACCTTGGCGAGCTCGTGCTGGGTGCGCAGACCGAGGAAGTGCATCAGCGAGCGGGCGTTGCAGGTGGCGTACATCGAGGAGAACAGGCCGACGGGCAGCGTGGCCCGGGCGACCTCGCGGGCGACGCCTGCCGCCAGCATCTTCTGGTACGCCTCGTAGGACTGCCGGTAGGAGGCCTCCATGGCCTCCGTCACGGCCTGGTGCTGCTCGGGCGACCCGTGGACGAACTCGTACTTCCCGGGGCGGCCTTGCTGGACGAGTTTCCGAGCCTCGCCCGGGACGTAGAAGACGGGCTGGAGCTCCCGGTAGCGGCCGGACTCCTCGTTGTACGAGTTGTGCACCACGATGCCGCCCGCGAGGAAGTTGTGCCACGGACCCTCGACGGACAGGTCGTAGGTCATCTCCTCGCCGTCCTGGACGATCTCGACGATGCGGTCGGGCACCGCCGCCGAGGCCTCGCCGGCGCGCCTCGCGGCCGCCTGCTCCTCGCCGCTCTTGCGGGTGTGGCAGTCCTCGCAGACGGGAGCCAGATTGCCCGGGTCGAGGGCGAGCCCGAGATCGGCGGCGACGGGGACACGGTGGTCCAGGGCGAGCGACTCCCGCGGGAGGGACCGCGCGCACAGGTAGCAGGTGTCCGTCTCCTTGATCAGCTGCTCACGGTGCATGGCCGTCCACACACCGATGCCGCGACTCAGGCTCGGCGGCACCGGCACCGGCACCGGCACGGGCGCCTGCGCGGGGCTCGAGGCGGCCCCGGTGGCCATGACGGCGTCCCCGGCCGCCAGTTCCCCGGCTTTCGCCCACCCCTCGGGGGTGAGGATCGCATGGTCCACGGAACACCGCAGGACGCGTCCGGACGCCGTGGTGATCCGGATGAGCTGCTTGACCCCGGACTCGATCACGTCGACGATGCGGGCGCGCTGCGGGAGGAGCGTCTCCTCGTCGTGGCAGCGCACGTGACTGCGGCGGACGGACTCCAGTGCCCGCAGACGCGTGCTCGGGTGCTGCTCGCGGAACTCGGCCACGGCGCTGTCGGCGGCCTCACGGCTCTCGTGGAGCCCGAGATAGTGGCTGGTGTCGCCGCGCTGTACCCCCGCCATCCACTTGCCCGCCTGCGCGTGCCACGTCACACCGCCCGCGGATGCGGGCAGCTGGTCCTCCACGCCGGCGTGCCAGAGGCGGTGCAGTTCCTCGATCGAACGGTGGCGGATACTGCCCGCCTCGCTCACCAGCGTGATCTCCGTGTCGCCCGCGAGGCACCAGCCGACCCGGTGGCGCATGAACTCGCGGAAGACGAAGATCGGGGCGCTGATGTAGAAGGTCATCGAGTTGTGCTCGAAGGGGCTGCCGTGGCGGTCCCGCATGAGGAAGTTGATCAGGCCCTTGGAGCGCTCCGGGTCCTTGGTCAGCTCCGCCAGCGACTGCTCGCCGGCCGTCGAGACCCGGGCGGCCCACAGGACGTCGGAGTCGGCGGCGCTGTGCTTGACGAGCTCGACGGTCACGTCGTCGCGGAACTGCACGGAATCGTCGGCGTGGGTGTCGGTCACCGGGCGTCCTTCCTCACGGAGCTTGGGGCGCCGCCCAGCCTATGCGCCGGCTGCACATCACCCGACACCCGCCGACATGGACCCCACTCCCCGCAAAGCGGAGCAAGGCAGACGACCGGCGGACCACTGCTGGCCGGTCCCGACCGGGCCCGCTAGCCTCACCGATGTGTCTTTGCCCTTCCTCGCCGCCGACAGCGGCCACGACGAGTACGCCGCGGACGCCGCCCTTCCGCACCAGGTCAAAGACGGGTGGGTCCGCCCCTACCGCCCGGGACCCTGGCGGGTCTCCGCGGCGGCGATGCTGCTGATGCTCGCCTCCTACCTGCTCATCGCCGCAGTGATCATGGGGTTCGCGGGCAACGGGTCCGGGGTGGTGACGACGGTGGCCGCCGCCGTCCTGGCGGTCGGCTGCACCCTGCGCCTGCTGCGCGTGGGCCTGTGGGTGAGCCCTCGGGGCCTGCGGCAGGTGGGGCTGCTGTACACCACCACGCTGCCATGGAACCGCGTCGGTTCCGTCCGTACGGCCCAGCAGCCGGTGAAGTGGCTGGGCCTGCCCCGGACCGTGCAGGGCCAGGCCCTGGTCGTCACCCGGGCGGACGGCGTACTGCTGCGGCCGCTGCTGACCGACCACAACGCGGACTTCCTGGGTCGTACGGAAGCCTTCGACCAGGCCGCCGACGCCATAGAGAGCCGGGCCGCCAGGGCCTCGGCCCGCTAGGCCCGCCGGCCTTCGCGGATCCCGTCAGCCGGTCGCGGCGATCGCCTTCGTCCTGGCCGGCGGGAGCCGCTGGGGCCCCGCCCCGGTCTGCGCGGGGAGCCGGCGTGGTGGGCGGCCGCGGGGCTGTACACCCCTGCCGGCGGCCGAACGGCCCGGCCCGCCGCCGGCGCCGCCGTGGGGGCGCCCACGACCGTCGTCACCCCGTCCGGGCTCCCTCAGCCGTTCCGGGACGCCGCCCGTGCGGGACCGCCGCCGTACCGTCGTCGCCTCAGGAGGAGGCCCGCGGCGCCTTTCCGCGCAGGGTGATCGCCCGCTGCATGGCCTTGCGGGCTCGCGGGGTGTCACGGGCGTCGTGGTAGGCGACGGCGAGCCGGAACCAGGTCCGCCAGTCCTCCGGCGCGGCCTCCGTCTCGGCCTTGCGCTTGGCGAAGACGGCGTCGGCGGAAGCCCGGTCGACGCGCCCGCTCGGGGTGCGCACCAGCTCGTCCTCCGGCAGTCCGCCCTCGGCCTCCAGTTCCCGGGCCAGCCGGTCCGCGTTGCGCGCGAACTGCGTCGTGCGGACCAGGAACCAGACGCCGACCAGCGGCAGCACGAGGACGGCCGCGCCGAGGACCACCGTGACCGGGCGGCCGTCCTGGATCAGCCAGACACCTCGGGCGCCTGCCAGGACGAAGTAGACGACCAGCACGGCCGCGAGTACGAAATAAGTGATCTTTGCGCGCATGGTGGGCGGGCCCGGCTCTCAGTCGGTGTCTCTCGGTCGGTCAGTCGAGGTCCATGAAGTGCTCCAGACCGAAGGTGAGCCCCGGCGTGGAGGCGACCCTGCGCACGCCGAGCAGCACGCCCGGCATGAAGGAGCCGCGGTTCATGGAGTCGTGACGGATGGTCAGGACCTCTCCCGCGTCGCCGAAGAGGACCTCCTGATGGGCGACGAGCCCGCGCAGCCGCACCGCGTGCACGGGAACGCCCTCGACGTCGGCGCCGCGCGCCCCGTCCAGGGCGGTGGCGGTGGCGTCCGGCTGGTCGCCGAGACCGGCCTCGCGGCGGGCGCCGGCGATGAGCTGCGCGGTGCGGACGGCGGTGCCGCTGGGCGCGTCGACCTTGTCCGGGTGGTGGAGCTCGACGATCTCCGCGGACTCGAAGAAGCGGGCCGCCTGGCGCGCGAAGCGCATGGCCAGGACGGCGCCGATGCCGAAGTTCGGCGCGATGAGCACACCGATGCCGGGCGCGGCGCCGAGCCAGCCGCGCAGCGTGTCCAGGCGCTCGTCGGTCCAGCCGGTGGTGCCGACGACGGCGTGGATACCGTGCCGCAGGCAGAAGTCGAGGTTGCCCATCACCGAACCCGGGGTGGTCAGCTCGACCGCGACCTGGGCCCCGTTCTCGGCGAGGGTCTCCAGCTTGTCCTCGCGGCCGACCGCCGCCACCAGCTCCAGGTCGTCCGCGGCCTCGACGGCCTTGACCGCCTCGGCGCCCATGCGGCCGCGGGCCCCGATCACACCAACGCGGATCTTGCTCATCGTTCCAGTCCTCCGGTCCAGACGTTCGAGAGGGTCGGTCGGTACGGCGCGGGCCGCGGGTCCCGGACCCGGGACCCGCGGCTCAGGCGACGGAATCGTGCAGGCGGGCTGCCTGGCGGTCCTTCAGCGGGCCTATGACGGCCAGTGAGGGACGCTGCCCCAGGACGTCACGGGCGACGGCGCGCACCTCGTCGGGCGTGACCGCGGCGATCCTCTCCAGGGTGCCGTCCACCGACATCTGCTCGCCCCAGCACAGCTCGCTCTTGCCGATCCGGTTCATGAGCGCGCCCGTGTCCTCGAGGCTGAGCACGGTCGATCCGGAGAACTGGCCGATGGCACGGTGCAGTTCCTCGTCGCTCAGCCCGTGCTCCGCGACCTGGTCCAACTCCTCGCGGCAGATCTGCAGGACCTCGTGGACGCGGCGCGGCTGGCAGCCGGCGTACACGCCGAACAGGCCGCAGTCCGCGAAGGACGAGGTGTAGGAGTAGACGCTGTAGGCGAGACCGCGCTTCTCGCGGACCTCCTGGAACAGCCGGGAGCTCATTCCGCCGCCCAGCGCGGTGTTGAGCACGCCCAGGGCCCAGCGCCGGTCGTCGTGCCGGGACAGCCCGGGCATGCCGAGTACGACGTGGGCCTGCTCGGTGCGGCGCTCCAGCAGTTCCACCCGGCCCTGACCGCGCAGGGTGCGGGCGCCGCCGCGCGGTGGGCGGGGCACGGCGTCCGCGTCGCGGAGCGCTCCCGCGTTCTCGAACGCCCTGCGGACCTGGCGGACGACGGTGGCGTGGTCGATGTTGCCCGCGGCGGCGACGACCAGCCGCGTCGGGTCGTAGTGCCTCCGGTAGAAGCGGGCGACCTGGTCGCGGGTGAGGGCGTTGATGGTGTCGACGGTGCCGAGGACGGGCCGCCCCAGCGGGGAGTCGCCCAGCATGGCGGTGGCGAACAGGTCGTGGACCTGGTCGCCGGGGTCGTCCTCGGTCATCGCGATCTCCTCCAGGACGACGCCGCGTTCGGCGTCGATGTCCTCCTGGCGGATCAGGGAGCCGGTCAGCATGTCGCTGACGACGTCGATGGCCAGCGGCAGGTCGGTGTCGAGGACACGCGCGTAGTAGCACGTGTACTCCTTGGCCGTGAAGGCGTTCATCTCGCCGCCGACGGCGTCGATCGCCGCGGAGATGTCCAGCGCGCTGCGCCGCGCCGTGCCCTTGAAGAGCAGGTGCTCCAGGTAGTGGGTGGCGCCGTTCAGGGCCGGGGTCTCGTCGCGTGAGCCCACACCGACCCAGATGCCGAAGGTCGCGGAGCGCACCGTCGGCAGGGTCTCGGTGACGACGCGCAGTCCTCCGGGGAGCACGCTGCGCCGCACCGTGCCGATGCCGTCGGTGCCGGGAAGCAGGGTCTGCGTGCGGACGGCCCGCCCCTTGGTGGTGGGGCGGGCCGTCACACGAGTGGAGCGGGTGGTCACTTCTCGGACGCGTCCTCGGCCTTGTCGTCGGCCGCGGCCTCTTCGCCCTCGATGACCGGGATCAGCGACAGCTTGCCGCGCTGGTCGATCTCGGCGATCTCGACCTGGACCTTGGCGCCCACGGCGAGGACGTCCTCGACGTTCTCGACGCGCTTGCCGCCGGCCAGCTTGCGGATCTGCGAGATGTGCAGCAGGCCGTCCTTGCCCGGGAGCAGCGAGACGAAGGCGCCGAAGGTGGTGGTCTTCACGACCGTGCCCAGGTAGCGCTCGCCGACCTCGGGCATCGTCGGGTTGGCGATGCCGTTGATGGTGGCGCGGGCGGCCTCGGCGGACGGGCCGTCGGCGGCACCGATGTAGATGGTGCCGTCGTCCTCGATGGTGATCTCGGCGCCGGTGTCCTCCTGGATCTGGTTGATCATCTTCCCCTTGGGGCCGATGACCTCGCCGATCTTGTCCACCGGGATCTTGACGGTGATGATGCGCGGGGCGTTCGGCGACATCTCGTCCGGAGTGTCGATCGCCTCCATCATCACGTCGAGGATGTGCAGACGGGCGTCGCGGGCCTGCTTGAGGGCGGCGGCCAGGACCGACGCCGGGATGCCGTCGAGCTTGGTGTCCAGCTGCAGCGCGGTGACGAACTGCTTGGTGCCGGCGACCTTGAAGTCCATGTCGCCGAAGGCGTCCTCCGCACCGAGGATGTCGGTGAGGGTGACGTAGTGCGTCTCGCCGTCGATCTCCTGGGAGATCAGGCCCATGGCGATGCCGGCGACGGGGGCCTTCAGCGGCACACCGGCGTTCAGCAGCGACATGGTGGAGGCGCAGACCGACCCCATGGAGGTGGAGCCGTTGGAGCCCAGCGCCTCGGAGACCTGGCGGATGGCGTAGGGGAACTCCTCGCGGGCCGGCAGGACCGGGATGAGCGCCCGCTCGGCCAGCGCGCCGTGGCCGATCTCGCGGCGCTTCGGGGAGCCGACGCGGCCGGTCTCGCCGGTGGAGTACGGCGGGAAGTTGTAGTTGTGCATGTAGCGCTTGCGCGTCTCGGGCGAGAGCGTGTCAAGCTGCTGCTCCATGCGCAGCATGTTCAGCGTGGTGACGCCCAGGATCTGGGTCTCGCCGCGCTCGAAGAGCGCCGAGCCGTGCACCCGCGGGATCGCCTCGACCTCGGCGGCCAGGGTGCGGATGTCGGTGACACCGCGGCCGTCGATGCGGACCTTGTCCTTGATGACGCGCTCGCGCACCAGCTTCTTGGTCAGCGAGCGGTAGGCCGCGGAGATCTCCTTCTCACGGCCCTCGAACTGCGGGAGCAGCTTCTCGGCGGCGAGCGCCTTCACCCGGTCCAGCTCGGCCTCGCGGGCCTGCTTGCCGGCGATGGTCAGCGCCTGCTTGAGCTCATCGGCCACGGCGGCCTCGAGCGCCTCGAACACGTCGTCCTGGTAGTCCAGGAAGATCGGGAATTCGGCGGTCTCCTTGGCGGCCTTGGCGGCGAGGTCGGCCTGCGCCTTGCACAGCACCTTGATGAAGGGCTTGGACGCCTCGAGACCCGCGGCGACGACCTCCTCGGTCGGCGCCTCGGCGCCGCCCTCGACGAGCTTGATCGTCTTGTCGGTGGCCTCGGCCTCGACCATCATGATCGCGACGTCGCCGTCCTCGAGGGTGCGGCCGGCCACGACCATGTCGAAGACGGCTTCCTCCAGCTCGGTGTGGGTCGGGAAGGCGACCCACTGGCCGCGGATCAGCGCGACGCGGACGCCGCCGATCGGGCCGGAGAAGGGCAGGCCGGCGAGCTGCGTGGAGCAGGAGGCGGCGTTGATGGCGACCACGTCGTAGAGGTGGTCGGGGTTGAGCGCCATGACCGTCGCCACGACCTGGATCTCGTTGCGCAGGCCCTTCTTGAAGGACGGGCGCAGCGGGCGGTCGATGAGGCGGCAGGTGAGGATCGCGTCCTCGGAGGGGCGGCCCTCACGGCGGAAGAAGGAGCCGGGGATCCGCCCGGCCGCGTACATGCGCTCCTCGACGTCCACCGTCAGCGGGAAGAAGTCGAGCTGGTCCTTCGGGTGCTTCGAGGCGGTGGTGGCCGACAGCACCATGGTGTCGTCGTCCAGGTAGGCCACGGCCGAGCCGGCGGCCTGACGAGCCAGCCGGCCCGTCTCGAAGCGGATCGTACGGGTGCCGAAGCTGCCGTTGTCGATCACGGCTTCGGCGTAGTGGGTCTCGTTCTCCACTATGGGAATTCTCCTCTTTCGTGCCTCCGGGCGTCTTCCCGGGGGCCGTCGGTGGAGGGGCGTCCCGCCGGGCCGGTCTTCGATCGAAGCCACCGGGACGTACGTGCTGCCCGGGTGGCCACTACCGAGGACCGGCTCTGGTGGCGCTAGGAGGACGCGCCCTCCTCATGCTCTATGGCGTTGTGTATGGGACCAGAGTACAAAGTCCCGGCGTCGCTCTCGCGCCCAGCGCGGTTGCGCGGGTACGCAAAGGGAGCGGCTCCCGGCTGGGAACCGCTCCCCTCACGGCGTCTCAGCGGGCGCCGGCCGCACCGCGGCGGATGCCGAGGCGGTCGACCAGCGCACGGAAGCGCTGGATGTCCTTCTTGGCCAGGTACTGCAGCAGGCGGCGGCGCTGACCGACCAGGATCAGCAGACCACGGCGCGAGTGGTGGTCGTGCTTGTGGGTCTTGAGGTGCTCGGTCAGGTCCGAGATGCGGCGCGAGAGCAGCGCGACCTGGACCTCGGGGGAGCCGGTGTCGCCCTCCTTGGTGCCGAACTCGGCGATGATCTGCTTCTTCGTCGCGACGTCGAGCGACATACGGTCTCCTTGTGGTTCGTGCCTCCGAGCGCCCCTGGTCTGCGTCACAGGAGAAGCTTCGATGACCCGGAGGGCAGGACGTGCCGCGGATGGGCGGACACGTCGGTCACACAGAGTACCACCCCGGGCCCGGTGCGATGTCCGGGGCCGGGGTGGCCGGTACTGCGGCCCTCCTGGCCCGCCGAGGGGCGGGGTGCGGCGGGGTGGCCGCCGGCGTGGGCCGCCGTGCGTCTGCCCGGTCAGCCGCTGGTCATCCCGCGGGCCTCGGCGTACAGGTCGAGGACCGCGAGGGCGAGCGGGATGAGGGAGAGCAGCACCGTCGCCTCGGCGAGGTCGAGCATCCGGCCCCAGAAGGGGGTGACGCCCTTGCTCGGGACGATGAGGGCGATCGCCACCAGGAGGGCGGCGCCCAAGGCGACCGCGGCCGACAGCCATACGGTGCGGATGTCGAGCGAGGAGTGGTTGCCGCGCAGCAGGTCGGTGAGGACGTCGGCCGGCAGGTTGAGGGAGAGGCCGATGACCAGCAGCCCGGAGGTCAGCACACCGGCGACCATCAGCGTCACGACCTGCGAGGTGTAGCGGAACAGGCGGGCGCGCATGAGCGTCGCGAGGCCCGTGACGAGGGCGAGCAGCTGCGCCCAGGAGCTGTCGGAGAAGCCGAGCACGACGCCGGCGCTGCCGACGATCGCGGCGGCGCAGCCGCCGACCAGGCCGAGCAGCAGTTCGTGGCCGCGGCGGGCCTGGCCGGTGATCCGGTCGAAGTCGACCGGCTCCTCCTCGCCCCGCCGGTCGCCGTCGCCGCGGTGCCGGGCCTGGACCTGGTCGGGCGAACGGAAGCCGATGGGCAGCCGGGCGAAGCGGGCGGACCAGCCGGGCAGGAAGCCGATGACGGCGACCATGACGACGGCGGTGACGGCGGCGGCCTCGCGCGGCGCGGCGTCGGTGAGGATCGCCAGGAAGGTGGCCACGGTGCCGACGCCGGCGGTGAAGGCTGCCGCGACGAACGGCGCGTCCCCCTGCGGCAGCATCAGCACGAGCAGCACGGCGGCGACGAGCACGACGACGCAGCCGATGAGGAAGTGCAGCCGGCCGGGTCCCTCATCGCTGCCGACGCTCATGATCCCGGAGCCGGCGACGAGCAGCAGCGGCAGGGAGGCGAGGCCGAGTGCGACGGCGGAGTGGCGGTCGTCGTACACGCGGGCGCGGACCGCGGCGAGGGCCACCAGCACCAGGCCGGCGGCGCCGGCGAGGATGCCGGGCAAGCCGTGCATGTCGTGCCTGGCCGGTTCGGAGAACCAGAGCACGAAGGCCATGAGGACGAGCAGCAGGACGCCCGCCGTCAGGCCGACGCCGCGCATGAAGCGGTCGTTCCAGCCGCGGCGGTCGGTCTCGACCGCCGCGGCCACGGCGTCGACCACGTCGTCGAAGACGGCGGGCGGCAGCGAGTCCGCGAAGGGCCGCAGCAGCAGCAGTTCGCCGTCGTGGACGCGCTGTTCGGCCAGGGACAGGGTGCCGTCGAGGACGCGCCCGTCACGGCGGACCAAGTTGTAGCCGGTGGGGGCGGCTTCGTCGGGCGTCTGGCCGGACAGGCGCAGGATCTCCGGATGGATGTCGGAGAGCGGCACGTCCTCCGGGAGTGCCACATCGATCCTGCTGTTCGGCGCCGCCACCGTGACTCTGCAGAATCCCGTCGCTGAGACCGTGCTCACCTGGAGTGTCCCCCTCGTCCGGTGATGGGTGGGTTGGAGCGGGGTCCACGCGGGCCGTCCAGGGTCGGACCCCCGTTCCGCGCTTCGCGATCCGTCACCCTACCGGGTACCCCAAGTCCCCTGTCGACCAGTCGTATCAGTGCCCTCGAAGTGTCATGCCCAGTAGGATCGCGACCTGCCTGTGGTCCGGTGGCCGCCCCACTCGGGGCGGAGCGCGACCGGGACGTGCCAAACGGGGGACCGTCGCCACGGGGGGCGGCCCGAACTGCGATTCGCGTGAAGGACTGGTGCATCGGTGAGCGTGGTCGTCATCAAGCGCCCGCCGCGGGTTTACCCGCCGGAGGTGCCGAGTGAGGAGGTACGGCTCGAAGCTCCGCCCGAACTGCCGCGCGGCGAGGACCAGGGCCTGTTGATGAACCTGCTGCCGATGCTCGGCATGGGTTCGTCGGCGGCGTTCTTCTTCCTGCCCACGGGGTCCGGGACCTCGGGCGGGTTCATGAAGGTCATGGGCGTGCTCATGATGGGCTCCACCGTGGCGATGGTGGTGGCCCAGATCGTGCGCGCCCGCAAGGGGCCGTCGGGGCAGATGGCGGAGGCCCGCCGGGACTACCTGAAGTACCTGGCGCAGGTGCGCCGCGCGGTGCGCAGGACCGCCCGCAGGCAGCGCGACGCCCAGTACTACCTGCATCCCGCGCCCGAACAGCTGTGGGCGCTGGTCGCCGAGGGCTCACGGGTGTGGGAACGCCGCTCCACCGACCCGGACTTCGCGCAGGTACGGGTGGGCCTCGGCCCGCAGCAGCTGGCGACGCCGCTGGTGGCGCCCGAGACCGCCCCGGTGGACGAACTCGAGCCGCTGACCGCGCACTCGATGCAGCAGTTCATCGCGGCGCACGGTTCCCTGGACAACCTGCCGCTGGCGGTGGGGCTGCGCTCCTTCTACCACGTGACGATCTCCGGGGACCCGGACACCGTCTACGGGCACACCCGCTCCATCGTGGGCCAGCTGACCTCCCTGCACTCGCCGGAGGACCTGGTCGTCGCCGTCGTGGCGGCCCCCGGCGCCCAGCCGGAGTGGGACTGGGTCAAGTGGCTGCCGCACGCCCAGCACAAGGACCACGACGGCGCGGGCTCCCGGCGTCTGATATGCGGCGACCTGGGCGAGGTCGAGGAGCTGCTGGCGGACGAGCTGGACGGCCGGCCGCGCTTCAACCGCGAGGGCCAGGCGGTGCTCGACCAGCCGCACGTGGTGATCGTGCTGGACGGCGGCGGCGTGCCGGCGGACTCGGTGATCGCCTCCGCCGAGGGGCTGCAGGGCGTCACGATCCTGGAGGTCGTTCCGGGCGAGCTGGACGACGCGCGCGGCTCGCTGTCCATCCAGGTGTGGCGCGACCAGCTGTACCTGGAGGCCGGGGCGGGCGCCTTCACCGGCGTCCCCGACGTGCTCTCCCCGGTGCAGGCCGAGTCGCTGGCGCGGCAGCTCGCGCCGCTGCGGCTGGGCGCCGCGGACGCGGACGAACCGCTGCTGGCGAACCTGGACTTCACCGACCTGATGGGGATCGGCGACGCGGCGTCGGTGGACGTCGCGCGGACCTGGCGGCCGCGGACCCTCCATGAACGGCTGCGGGTGCCGATCGGCCTCGGCGAGACCGGCGAGCCGGTCATGCTCGACATCAAGGAGGCCTCGCAGGAGGGCATGGGCCCGCACGGCCTGTGCGTGGGCGCCACCGGTTCCGGCAAGTCCGAGCTGCTGCGCACGCTGGTGCTGGGCCTGGCCGTCACCCACTCCTCGGAGACCCTCAACTTCGTGCTCGCCGACTTCAAGGGCGGCGCGACCTTCACCGGCATGGGCACGATGCCGCACGTGTCGGCGGTCATCACCAACCTGGCCGACGAGCTGACCCTGGTGGACCGCATGCGCGACTCCATCACCGGGGAGCTGACCCGACGCCAGGAGCTGCTGCGGCAGGCCGGCAACTACGCGAACATCACCGACTACGAGAAGGCCCGCGCGGCGGGCGCGGCGCTCGATCCGCTGCCCTCGCTCGTCCTGATCATCGACGAGTTCTCCGAGCTGCTCGCGGCCAAGCCGGACTTCATCGAGATGTTCATCCAGATCGGCCGCATCGGCCGTTCGCTGGGCGTGCACATGTTGCTGGCCTCGCAGCGCCTGGAGGAGGGCAAGCTGCGCGGCCTGGACACCTTCCTGTCGTACCGCATCGGTCTGCGGACCTTCTCCGCGGCCGAGTCGCGCACCGCGATCGGTGTGCCCGACGCCTACCACCTGCCGGCCGTCCCCGGCGCGGGCATCCTGAAGTACGGCACCGACACGATGGTGCAGTTCAAGGCCGCCTATGTGTCGGGCACCTACCGGACGCCGGGCACCCGCACGGCGAGCGGGGCGCGCATCGACCGCTCGCCCGTGCTGTTCACCGCCGCGCCGGTGCCCGTGCGCATCGTCACCGCGCCGGAGCCGCAGCAGCGCCCCGGGCAGACGGACGACGCGCTCGCCGACACCGTGCTCGACGTCATCGTCGGCCGGCTCGAGGGCCAGGGCCCGCCGGCCCACCAGGTGTGGCTGCCCCCGCTGGACGAGCCCTTCAGCGTCGACCAGATCCTCCCGCCGCTGACGGTGAGTGCCGAGCGGGGCCTGCACGCGGACGGCTACACCGCCACCGGCAAGCTGCAGGTGCCGGTCGGGCTGGTCGACAAGCCCTTCGAGCAGCGCCGCGACGTGATGTACGCGGACCTGTCGAGCTCCGGCGGTCACACGCTGGTCGTCGGTGGTCCGCAGTCCGGCAAGTCGACGCTGGTCCGCACGCTCATCGCGTCCTTCGCGCTCACCCACACCCCGCGGGAAGTGCAGTTCTACGCGCTGGACTTCGGCGGTGGCGGCCTGCTCGCCCTGGAGCAGCTGGCACACGTCGGCGGGGTCGCCTCGCGGCTGGACGCGGAGAAGGTGCGCCGCACGGTGGCCGAGGTGCACGGCATCCTGAACGCCCGCGAGGAGTTCTTCCGGGCCAACGCTGTGGACTCGATGGGCACCTTCCGCTCCCGCCGGGCCTCGGGGCACTTCCCTGACCAGCCGTGGGGCGACGTGTTCCTCGTCATCGACGGCTGGAGCACTTTCAAGACCGACTACGAGATGCTCGACCCGGTCATCAACGACATCGCCACCCGCGGTCTGGGCTTCGGCATCCACCTGGTCGTCACCGCCACCCGCTACACCGAGATGCGCCCCGCGTTGCGCGACCAGATCCTCAGCCGCCTGGAGCTGCGCCTCGGCGATCCAATGGAGTCCGAGTTCGACCGCAGGCGCGCCGAGAACGTGCCGGTCGGCAAGCCGGGCCGCGGTCTGTCCCCCGAGAAGCTGGACTACCTGGCGGCGCTGCCCCGCGTCGACGCCTCCTCCGAGGTGGAGGACCTGTCGGAGGGCACGGCGCAGTTCGTGGCCTCGGTCAACGCCAACTGGCAGGGCCCGACCGCGCCGAAGGTGCGGATGCTGCCGACGATGCTTCCGGCGAGCGAACTGCCCGGGGGCGGCGACTTCTCCGACCGGGGCGTCGCGATCGGTGTGGACGAGCTCAGCCTCGCGCCGGTGTTCGTGGACTTCGAGACCGACCCGCTGTTCGTGGTCTACGGCGAGAGCGAGTCCGGAAAGTCCTCCTTGCTGCGGCTCGTCGCCAAGCAGGTGAGCGAGCGCTACGAGCCCGCCAAGGCGCTGTTCGTGGTCGCCGACTTCCGCCGGGCGCTGCTGGGGCAGGTGCCGGAGAGCCACCTGTACAAGTACTGCGCCTCCGGGCCGCAGTTGCAGGAGGTCATGGAGTCGCTCGCCGGCTCCATGAGCCGGCGCATGCCCGGTCCGGACGTCACGCCCGAACAGCTGCGCAACCGCAGCTGGTACAGCGAGCCGGACGCCTGGATCTTCGTGGACGACTACGACTTGGTCGCCACCTCGATGGGCAACCCGATGCAGGTGCTGATGGAGTACCTGCCCTTCGCCCGCGACCTGGGCCTGCGCATCGTGCTGTCGCGCAGCACGTCGGGCGCGTCGCGGTCGTCCTTCGAGCCGTTCCTGACGCGCGTGAAGGAGCTGGGCGCGACCGGTGTGCTGCTGTCCGGCGATCCGGGCGAGGGCCCGATCTTCGGCAACGTCAAGGCGTCCAGGCTGCCCGCGGGCCGGGCGCAGTTCATCACGCGGCGCCGCGGCAGCCAGCTCATCCAGACGGGCTTCCTGCCGGAGAGCTGATCTTGTGCGCCAGGCGGCACCTGGGGCGGGCCCGTCGGCCCGCCCCAGGTGGCGCGTGGCGGCGCGGGAGACACCCTCCCTGGGTCGGTGGGGGAAACGCGAGGTCACCGGACGAAACGGCGGATGCGGAAAGTGACGTGCGGTGTTCTCCGCTCGCCGCGACGCGGGCACGGCACGGCACGGCACGGCACGGATCACGATCTGCGGGACCGCCACTCCCCCGCGCGACGACAGGTTCAAAGCGCCGGACACGGCGAACGCCTTTCCCGCGCGGTGCGCGCCCGCGGTCGTCCGCCCCGCGCGAGCCCGAGCAGCCCGGCGAGGAACGCCGGCCGCCTCAGGCCCCCGGGTCGGTGGACCGGCGTGCCTCACGCCGTACGGCCTCACGGTCGGACGCGGTGGCCCGCACCGCTCCCGGTGCTGCCGGCGGCACGAACGGCGCGGTCAGCTGAGGACGAGATGGCGCGGCTGCGTCGGCGCACCCGGTGCGGCAGGGTTCTCGCTGTCCGGGGGCATGCCTGAGATCCGCCGCGACGCGGCCGTGGCCCTCGGCGTGCGCCGGGTCGTGGCCGTGCTGCCGCCCGGCCGGACCACCTGTTCCCTGGTCGGCCCGGCCGTGCCCGCCGCCGAAGCCGCGTTCGAGGCCATGGCCTGCTCGTGGGGGGCGCCCGTCCCCGGACGCCGAACCTCAGTCGCGCGCGGACGGTGGGCGGTAGGGGGGGCGGCGCGTCCCGGAGGGCGCGCCGGGCGGCGGCTCCCCGCTCCCGGTCCGCACTGTCCGCCCCGGCCTCCTGGTCGGCCTGCTGCGCGAACCAGCGCCGGGCCTGCTCCTCCCGCGCCGCCCGCTCCTCGGGCGTCAACCGCTCGTCGGCGCGCTTCAGTTCCGCCACCCGGTCGCCGATCGCGCCAAGGTAGGCGCCCGAGCCCAGCGCCTCACGCATGCCGAGGCGCCCGGAGAGCACCTCCCGCGCCATCTCCTTGAGCCTGCCGTCGGCATCCGGCGTGTCGGCGAGTGTCCTGAGCGCCTTGCGCAGGCGGCGGGCCTGCGCGGGGTCGGCGGCGACGTCCATCAGGTCCGCGTCGCTGATCTCCTTGCCCATCGGATGCGTTCCCCCGGTCGAGAGCGTTGTGACGGATGTGCTCATGCCATCGTGTCACCGGCGCGGCGCCGTCGCCACGTCCAGCGTCAGGCGGTCCCGAAGCGACCGCCCCCGGCACCCCGGACACGTCTCGTCGGCCTTTCGGCCCTGCTCCCCGGAGCGCTGGCCTCAGTCGCCGGTCGGATGTGGCACCGTCTGTCTGACCGCTGCCGAAGGAGGCGACGAACGATCATGTCCTACCCCGAGCCCCGCTATCTCGGAGAGCAGGGCGAGGTCAGCGCCCTGTTCCGGTCCGCCGACACCGCCGCGGACGTGATCGCGCCCTCGGGCAACCGCACCCACTACCTGGCCACGCACGCGTCGACGGGCGGCTGCTTCGGCCTGTACCGGGTCGACATGGCCCCGGGCTCCCCGGGCCCCAGCACCCACTTCCACCGGTCGATCTCGGAGTCCTTCTTCGTCCTCTCCGGGGCGCTGCAGCTCTTCGACGGCGAGCGCTGGATCACCGCCCGCTCCGGGGACTTCCTCCACGTGCCGGCCGGGGGCCTGCACGCCTTCCAGAACGACTCGGACGAGCCGGCGTCGATGCTGCTGCTCTTCGCACCCGGCGCGCCCCGGGAGGAGTACGTCGAAAGGGCGGGGGAGATGGCGCTGCGCGGGGGTGCGGCGTTCCGGGAGTTCCTGCTCCGCCACGACAGCTTCTTCGTGGAGCCCCCGCAGGTCGGGCCGGAGCCTCTGTGACGGGCCGGGACCGCTTTGTCGGAAGGCCCGGCGGGAGGGACCTCCGAGCGTCGTACTGCTGAGGCCCGACGGCACGGCGGCCGGTGACGACCGTGCCGCCGGGCTCCAGGGAGCCCGGCGGCACGATCACCGCGCGAGGACGCGGCCGGGAACGTGGAGTGTCAGAAGGTCAGGCTCCAGCGCTGCAGGTGACCCGGGTCCAGGTCGTAGAAGCCGGGCGTGCCGTCGATGACACGCAGCTTCCAGGTGCCGACCGCCGGGACGGCCGAGGCGTCGACGGTGTAGGTCTCGTGGAGCTCGGGCAGCTGCTCCCACACCCAGGGCTTCACCGGGATGACGGTGCCGTCAGGGGCGATCAGGTCGATCACCTGGGCGCCGGTGAACCCGTGGTCGAGGTCGACCGTGACCTTGAGCTCGCGCGGCGCCTTGCCCGGCTTGCCCTTGACGATCAGCGGCGACTCCACCTGGCCCCACTGGGGGATCACATAGGTCGTGGGGTTGACGAAGAAGTGCCCACCGGACTCGAGCACGGTCCAGGTCACCGGGATCGACCGGGTCTCGGCCGCCGAGGTGGTGATGTCGATGACCGTGTCATAGGTGCCGGCCTTGCTCGGCGTGCCGGTGATGAGACCGCTGCGGTCGATGGACAGGCCCTTGGGCAGCTTCTCGGCCGAGTAGCTCAGCGCGCCGGGACGGGTGCTGATCGCCGTGATCTGCCGGCTGACCGGCTGGCCCAGGGCCACCGGCTCGGTGGGCAGGGACTCCACGGCGATGTGCTGGACGAAGCGGGGCCCGACGTTGACGCCCGCCCAGGCGTTGGCGACGGACTCGTAGGCGTCGCTCTGGGTGCCGAAGAGGTCGGCCGCGGCCTGCAGCGTGGCCGTCCGCGCGCCCGGGTAATCGGTGGTGCTGGTCATGTAGACGGTGAGCGCGCGGTACACGACGTTGGTGGCGTTGTGCAGCCCGATGCCGGCCACCGGCTGGCCGTCGTAGGTCGGGCTGTCGTAGTCGACGCCGTTGATGGTCTTGCGCCCGCTGCCCTCGGCCATCAGGTAGAAGAAGTGGTCGCCGATGCCCGCCGCCATGTGCGCCTCGGCCGACTTCGCGCTCGGCGACCAGTAGTCCAGGGGGACCTCGCCGTTGGTCGGGTGGGGACCCAGCTTGCTGGGGCGGTCCATGTAGCGGATGGGCTTGCCGTCGCCGTGGAGGTCGCTCTCCTCGGCCACCAGGTAGTCGGGCACGTCGGTCTTGCTGTCGGCGAAGAACTCGACCGCGGCGGCCATCATGTCGCTGATCGCCTCGTTCAGCGCCGGGGACTCCCCGTAGTCGCCGAGACGGGCCGTGGTGGAGGTGACGCCGTGCGTCATCTCGTGGGCGGCGATGTCCAGCGACGTCACCGGGTGCTGTCCGTCCGCGCCGTCGCCGTAGCTCATGCAGAAGCAGCCGTCCTGCCAGTTGGCGTTGGCGAGAGGGACCCCTCGCGACTGCTCGTAGTGCACGCGCGAGTAGCTGCTGCGGCCGTCGTTGGCTATGCCGTTGCGGCCGAAGCGGTCGTGGTAGAAGTTCCAGGTGGTCTGCGCGCCATAGGCGGCGTCCACCGCCGCGGTCTGCGGGTCCGCCGCGGTGCCGTCACCGTACACGTCGTCGTCGTCGGTGAACGGAACGCCCCGGGAGTCCACGCTCGCGTCCAGCGTCCGGTGTCCGGTCTGCGGGTCGGTCAGCACGAAGGTGCCGTCGTCCTGGCGGGTGGAGCCGATCGTGACCTGCCCGCTGTGCTGGCTGTTGCCCGTGGCGGATTCCACCTGCTCGGCGGTCTCCAGGACGTCGCCGGTCGCCGCGTCGGTCACGACGTGCAGCTCGCTCGGAGACCCGTCCTCCTGCACGCCGGTGACGACCGACTCCCAGGCCAGCGTCGGCTTCTCGCCCTTGTTCCAGACGACCAGGCGCGGGGCCGCGTCGACCGCCGCCTCGTCGGTGCCCTCGGTCGCGGCCGTGCTGAGGGACGACTTCCTGGCGGTCGCCGCCGGAACCTCGGCCTTGGTCGTCGGCAGGGACAGCTTCGCCTTCGAGGCGTAGGTGACGGACGGCTTCGCATCCCGCCGGTGCACGACCAGGTCGCCGCCGAGGACGGGCAGTCCGGCGTACGTCCGCTCGTAGCGGAGGTGAACCGTTCCGTCGGCGTCCTTGACGACGTCGCGGGGAACCAGCGCCTCCTGGGCGCCGAGCCCCAGCTCGCGAGCCGTGTCCGCGGCGCTCTCGGCTGCCTTGTCGAGCAGCTTGCGGCGCTGTTCCGGCGAGAGGGCCACGGCTGCGGCGCCCGCCCTGGGCGTCGCCTTGATCTGAGGGAGCGCTCCTGTTGCGTGCCGCGCGGACGCGGCCTCGGGAGAGGCGGCGCCCGCCGCGGAGGACGACGCGGCGCCGGCGAGAGTGGCGACCGCCACTGCCGCGGCGAGCAGTGACAGGGACCGGCGTCTGCCAGAGGCCGATCGCCCGCTGAGGGAGTTACGCACTGCTGACTTTCCTTCCGTTCGGCCGCCAGGCGATCGCCGACGGCCGTCCAACCGGGGGAAGCCGAGGGATCACCGGGCTTCCCAGGGGGTCATGGCGGAAGGATGGTTGCAGTAGGAACTCACCCTGTCAGTAGTGCGAAGATCCGGCGGCCGATTACCGCCGGTCGACGACGGAGCCGAATCGCCTCGCCGACCTGGCCATTTACGACATGGAAACATCCGGGAAACGATGGATCTTGACTGAATCTGCGTCCATGCGACGGAAACTGCCATGTCGCCAGGTAGGCGCGCGTGTTGGACCTGCGCGCGATGGGGCGGACCACGGCAGTGCCCGGCCGCCCCCGGTCCACGGGCCGTCTGCCCGCCCCGCCGCCATCCCACGCCTCACGCTCCGCTCCCCCACGGACCTGTTACCGGGGCACCGATGAGTTCTCCCGGGCCGCCCGACCCTGTCTATGGAGTCGTTCCCCAGGGGCACGGCCCACCCCCTGGGAAGGCGACACCATGAACGACATCAGCATCACCCGGGTCTTCGACGCCCCGCTCGCGGAGGTGTGGAAGGTTTGGACCGAGCCGGAGTTACTTCGCCCAGTGGTTCGGCGCCCCGCTGCCGACCGTCTCCAGCGACGTGCGCCCCGGTGGCGCCTGGCGCGCGACCATCACCAGCCGCACGGCGAGATGCCGCTGAGCGGGGTGTACCAGGAGGTCGAGGCGTACAAGCGGCTGATGTGGACGATGGAGGTCTCCGGCGCGCCCGAGGTCGTCATGGACGCCACCTTCACCGACCACGGCGACCGAGGTCGTCTACCGCCAGCCCGGCGTCTCTAAGGAGCACTGTGCCACGGCGGAGGCCGGCGCCTCACGTGCCGGAGCTGCGGCGCCGCGGCCACGCCGCGGTCGCGGTGGGCCGCCCCTGAGGGGACCACTGCGCGGGGCTGTCGGGAGTACGCCGACGCGGGCGGCCGCGCGCCGCTGGTGTCGGCCTCCCAGCCGTGAGCCGGGTTCAGCGCGCCTCTGGCCTGCGCGCCTCCGGTGGGACCGGCTCGTGCTGCTCATACCGGTCAACGCGATGGTCCTGGCCCCCGGTGAGGCCGCCGGCAGTGGTGGGCCGCCACGGGCCGGCCGGAGGCCCGGCGCGCCCTCGACCTCGCCGAGGGACGTCCGGCCGGTCCCCGCCGCCTTCCACCGCGGCGCAGCCCAGGACCGGCCCGGCGTCGAGGAGGACGTCCTGCCGGACGGGCGGCGCCGGACGGGCGGGCGGGCGGAGCCGGGTCCCCGGCGGGCACGCGGCGGGAACGAGATCGCCACAGCTCCTGCACCGGACCATCACAATCGCCCGGTGGGGCCGGAGGCCGGGCCTGGCTAGGCTCTGTGGTGGACACATCATC
Source organism: Actinacidiphila sp. bgisy167 (assembly GCF_057707665.1). Lineage (NCBI taxonomy): Bacteria > Bacillati > Actinomycetota > Actinomycetes > Kitasatosporales > Streptomycetaceae > Actinacidiphila > Actinacidiphila sp. bgisy167. Next base: position 22,812 of record NZ_JBYIQP010000076.1, read on the forward strand.
GACAGAGCATCGCAGAAGGGTTGCCATGGGGGACAAATTCTCGGTGGACACAGGGGAATTGGGGCAATTCATGCGAACCCTCAAGGAGGCGCACGCCTCCTTGGACGAGGTGCGCAAGCAGATGAAGAACACCACGTCGGGTGGCATGGGCACCAAGGAGCTGGACGAGGCCTGCGACAGCTTCCAGAAGCACTGGAGCCACGGGTCGGAGCAGATAGCCGAGCAGGCCAAGAAGCTCGGTGAGGCCGTCGGCCAGACCAAGGCCAACTACGAAGATGTGGAGAACGCCCTGCGGGATGCGTTCCAGAAGGCGGGTTCACAAGGGGGCGGGAAATGACGCGCAGTTACCCGCACCTGGGCTTCGACCCCACTCCGGGAACCGTCGCCACCGTCAACGCGCTGCGCACGCGGCTGACCTCCTCCGCCGAGAAGCTGGACCAGGCATACCGGCTCGTCGAACGGCTCCGTGCGGGTACGTCCTGGGAGGGCGACGCGGCCGTCGCCTTCCGCGAGGAACTCGACGGCGCGCTCCCGGACAACCTGCGCAAGGCCCACACCTCCCTCCTCAAGGCCGCGGCGGCACTGGGCGGATGGGAGACGGACCTCGGCGGCTATCAGGACCGGGCCCATACCCTCGACGAGGAGGCCGGGACGGCGCAGCAGAAGCTGGAGGCCGCCAAGGCGCGGGAACGCAGCGCACAGGCCGATCCCGACCTCAAGCTCGCGGGACAGACCTTCGCCACGGACGCGGAACTGCAGAACGCTCAGTCCCGGCTGGACCGGGCCACGCAGAGGCTCAGCGCCGCGACCACCGCGGTCAACGACGCCCAGGGCAACCTGGACGCCGTGCTCAAGCGCGCCCGCGACCTGGCGGAGGAACACTCCACCACCGCCCGCGCCAACGCCCGTATTATGAGCGACGCCACGGACAAGCTGGCACCTGAGGAGCCTGGCTGGTTCAGCAAGGCCATGGACTGGCTCGGCGACAACCTGACCGACGTCCTCGGCACCATCGCCGCGGTGGCGGGCCTGCTGGCCCTGCTCCTGACGGGCCCGATCGGGGTCGCCCTCCTGCTGGTGGCCGCCGCGGCCAGTGCCGCCACGCTCATCTCCCGCCTCTCGGACCCCAAGGTCCGCGCCTCACTCAAGGACGGCTTCACGAAGGGCGAGTTCGACGCCGACTTCTGGAACAACGCGGTGGGCGTCGTGGGCGACACCCTCGGCGTGGTCCCCGGTGTCGGCGCGGTGTCACGCGGCATCAACGGGGCCGTGCGGTCGGCGAGTGCCGCCACCGAGGCACTCACCCTGACCGAGCGGCTGGCGAGCGCGGGCAGCAAGACCTGGTTGGCCGCCGAGCGCATCGCGGGCGCGGAGAATCCGCTCACCACCTTGCTGGTCAAGGGCGCGACGAATCCCGAGCGTGCCGGCAGGGTCCTCGACGTCGCCGTCGCGAGCGCCGGTACGGCCACCGCGGCCTACGGCACCGCCAAGAACATCTTCGACGAGATCAAGAAGAGCCCGGTGGAGAACACCGCCACCGTCATGGACGCCATCCGGGCCGGCACCATCGACGGCGCGGCTCACGGGAGCACGGCGCTCAAGACCCTTAAGGTGCTGCTCAATGCCCACTGACGGCACGAACCAGCCCATGGCGGCCGAGGAGTTCGGCTACGCGGTCGACGACTCCGCGCTCCGGAACGACTGCGCGGTCTGGTTCGCGCTGCCGCCCGGCTTCGTGGAGATCCCGTACGACGCACTACTCGCCGAGCCCGACACCGAGCGGGCGGTACGGCTGATCGAAGCGATCGGCGCCCTGCTGGAACTGATCCCGGAGGAGCGGCACGAAGCCTTCGTCGAGGAGCTGCGCGAGGCCCGGGTGATCAGCGAACTGCTGCGCGCCGAAGGCACGGTGCACTGCTCGATGGGGGTGCACGAGGCGGCCGACGGCAGCCTGGTCCACTCCGTGTTCACCATCATGTGGCGTCAGACACCGTGGATGCCGCCCGTGCTGGGAGCCGCCAAGGCGGCGACGGCGCGTGACGCCGACGTGGTCGAGTACGTGGACCTGCCCTGCGGCCCGGCCGCCCTCACCGAGGGCACGCTGGGGGCGGAGAGCAGGGAGGTGTACCAGGCGGCGGCCCACCTCGCGCACCCCGACGGCCGGCATATCGCCGTCCTCACCCTCAGCACGACCGCCACGGCGGAGCGCGGGCACTACCGGGACATCCTCGGCGCGGCCGCCCGTATGGTGAGCTTCGACAATCCGCTGCCCGCGAGCATGCGTGCGCGGATCCCCGAGTCCGAGGTGGCTGCCTCGGTACGGTCCGTCTTCGGCTGACCTGGAAACCGGAAGGAGGTTCCATCGATGCGGGCGACCGGTGCCGCGCAGTTCAAGACCGCCTGGGAGCACCCGCCGACGCGCAGGGCGTGGGTGCGCACGGTGCTGTTCCGGTCTGTCACGCTGCTGGTGTGGCTGGCCGCGCTGCCCGCGTGGCTGTACGCCGTGCTGCTCACCCCGGTGTGGACGCTGGTGATCTGGATGCCGGTGTTCTTCGTCGTCCTCTACTACGCCATCCTGGCCGTCGGTGGCGTCCTGCCGCTGCCGGGGCTGCGCCGGGTCCTGCGGCACTACCCGTGGCAGGTGCACCCCGGCTCCGTCGCCGAGCCGGTGAAGACCGGCGGGACGCGCTTCGTGTTCCCGGATCCGGAGCGTTCCGGGAAGACGGTCGCGCTTCGTCACGGCGGGTACCTGGGCGGCGGCCGGACGTTCTGGGTCCGCGGCGTCAGAGCCGGCGGTGTGACCGAGGTGTGGTTCGCCGGTGACCCGCGCTTCATCGGTGCCGTCGCCGCGCCGGGTCCGGCCCGGCTGATCCGCTGTGCCCAGCGTGAGGCTGTCGACGACCGCATGTCGGCCCGCAGGCAGGGCGTCAGCCCGGAGGCCAGGGAACGCGCCCGCGCGGCCGGAGCGCGGGTGGGATAGACGGTTCACAGGTGCCGTCGCATCGATGGTGGGGTGCGCCGGGACGCCACGTCGCCGGGCCGGCCAGATTCGGTATCGTCATGGCGCGATTAGCATGTACGCGTCGTCCCGGCCCCGGCTCACCCGCGTACCTCGTCCCGTCCGTGGGCGCTGTGCGCCGTGGGGTCCGCCGCACGGCGCAGGACCAGCCACACGGGCAGGTCGCGCAGCCCGTCCTGGTCGGCGGTCCAGCCGTGTTCCGCCGCGATCTGCAGAGCGCGGCCCGCCCCCATGTGCCGGAAGTAGCTGTCGTCCACCTCCACGCGGCCGTCCCGGTGCCGCCACGTCGTCCCGCTGCTCTGCCTCCCCTCGAGGACGGGCGTCCGCCCGTCGAACAGGGCACGGAACTGGTCCTCCAGCCCAGCCGTGTCGGCCGAGCGCTCACGCCGCAGCCGCTTGCGGTTGAGCCACATCCGGCGGCGCAGGCGCCAGCGCCTGCCGCTGCCCGGCGGACCCGGCACGTCGAGGCCCCACACGAACGCCAGGGGGAACAGCACCACGAAGTAGACGACCAGCACGACGACATAGGGCAGCGCCCACAGCGCCATGAGAAGGGGGAACCACAGCCACTGGATCGTGTACCGCAACCACAGGACCCCCGCCGACTTCGCGGGCCGCGACGCCATGCGCGGATCGGCGTACACCATGCTCATCAGACCAGCCTGCCTGCTCGACACTAACCGAAGGGATTGACGCGGGAAACGTCGTCCAGCACCCTGCCCGCCGTCTCGCGTGCACGGTCCATCGACTCGCGCACCTTCTCCGACGCGTACTGGACGTCCTCGGACACCAGGCGCACACCCTCTTTGTACAAGTTGTTCGCGCCTACGACGGCCTCGTACCCGCGAGCGGTCCACGACCGCGGATCGACATACTGGCGGACCACCTCCCCCGCGTCGTCGACGATCGGTTTCACCGAGTCGGCGATCGCGGGAATGCGCCCGAGAGGAGTGTGCTCGACGAGCTTCGGCACGACCTGGTCCAAGGCGCTGCCGAGCTTTCCACCTGCCGCGCGGTACAGGTTGGCGTCGCCGAACTCCTTGGCCACGGCCACTTTCAGCCGCTCGCCGAAGGTCTCTGCCGTGATCTTCACGGCGTCGACCTTGGCGCCGACGACCCCCAAAGAGCGCATGCCCTCGTCGGCGACGAAGTTCCGGGCCGTGCCGCCGACGGCCGCGACGATGTCGTCCGCCCGCTTGAAGGCGTCGGCGGCTTTGGCGCCCATCTCCAGCATGTTGGTGGGGATCTTCACCCCCGTGAACGCGCCCTTGATCACCTTCCCGCCCCGCAGGAAATCACCGAACGGAATGAACCCGGCCACGTCCAGCCCTATGTCGAGCCACGATCCCTTCTTGGAGCCGGCTGCCCAGCCGGCGGCGTGGAAGGCCAGCGCTCCGCCGTTCAGCACCAGGCCGATGGCCTCGAAGACGACGGCCCCGACGACGGTCTCCGCGAGCAGGATGGCCAGGACGTCGCAGGCGGCGCTGGCGTAGCCGAGCCAGTCACCGATCTTGTAAAGGGTGTCGGCGTTGGCCTTCATCCACTCCCCGACGTCGCCGGCGAGTTCCTTGACACGGTCGCCCAGACCCTTGAGGGCGTCCATGAAACGGTCGAGGAGGCCCGGCTCGTCCGGTGCCCGCTCGGCGGCCCGGCGGATCGCCGCCGCGGCCGAGCGCGCCTCCTGCTCGTGCTCCGCCAGCAGATGCTGGGCCTTCGCGATGACGGCGTTCAGCCCTTCGGTGGCGTTGTCGACCTGTCTGACAGCGTGGTCCAGGCGCTGCTGGGCGTCCCGCAGGGCCTGGTCCGTGTCGAAGACGCGACCGGCGAGCGCGAGGTCGGGGTTGGCCTGCGCCTCCTTCAGGACCCGGCGCGCTTCCTTCGCCTCGGCCTCGTAGCGGGCGGCGAGATCCTGGAAGTCCGTCAGCTGCGACTGCCACCGGTGGAGGGTGTGAGCGGCATCGAGCAGCGAGCCGTACCCGTCGTTCAGGTATTTCGGCAGCTCGGCGACCTTGCGGGAGAACCCCGCTGCGGCGTCCCCCTCCCAGATGCCGTCGCTCTTGCCCAGCCCGGTCAGTGTGGTGTGCGCCTGGTGCAGTTGGTTGCCCACCTTGCTCAAGGTGGTGACCAGCCTCTCGACGGAAGCGGGCATGCCGGGCGCAGGGTCGAATCCGAGAGCTTCATATGTGATGGCCACGACGGATACCTCCTCCTCGAAGCGGTCAGCCGAAGGTGCGGGGGTGTGGTGCGGGTGCGTTCACCGCCGGTTCGCCCGCCTCATGGGCCGCCTCGGTGGAGCCGAACGCGATGGTGTCCGCGACGTCCGCCAGAACGGCCTGGTACATGAAGAGGTCCTGTACATCAGGCGTGCTCAGGCTGAGCAGCAGCACTCTGTCCTGGTCCGGGAACGGTATCCACACCTCGATCCGGACGAAGAAGCGCTCCTCTTCGCCGCGTTCCTGTTCCCACACCGCGCGTGAGCCGCTGACGTGGACGACCGCCGGTCCGGCGGGAAGGGTGATCAGATGCGCCTCGCCGCCGACGGACGTCCGGCCGAGCCATTCCGCGATGCCCGCCGCGGCGAGCCCGGGGTCGGTTACCTCGAGGTCGCGAACACTCATGACGAGAGTGCAGCGGCTCACGCGCTCAGGCGCCTCGGCACCGTCCGCGGTGCCGCCGATCGGGAAGACGCCAAGGGCGTGGTAGACGGCGCCCTCGGCCGCCAACTGCCGGGCGTTCGCCCCGTACATGGCCTTCAGCAGCCTCCGGAGCGGTTCGAGTTCCTCCGCCTCGCCCCAGTAGTCCCGCGCGAAATCCGTCATCTGGGCGTCGAACACATCCTCGTCGACCCCCAGGCCCAGCGGTATCCCGTGGAACTCGTGCTGGACCTGGAACCGGAAGGCCGTGGTGTTCTCGCCGGCCACATCGGTGTCCGCGCCCATCAGGCGTTCCCTGCCTTGCCGGACGCCTGGAACGAGTCGGCGATCTGCTGCTCCAGGGTCGCGTACACCTTGTGCGTGGCCGAGAGCCCCTCGCTGATCCCACCCGTCGCGTCCGCGATGAGCCCGATCCCGTAGCCCCAGGCATCCTGGAAGTCGCCGCAGGCCTTCTCCAGTTCGGCCAGTCCCGCCCCCTGCGGGCCGATGTCCTTCAGCTGCTTCATGGCGGACCGCATGTCGTCCGCGCAGGTGCCGAGTTGTGTGCTCAGACGCCCGAGCGCGTCGAGCTCGACCTTGTAGTAGCCGGCCATGGCCGATCACCTTCCCCCGTCTGCGTTCAGAAATGATCCGTCTCCCGCCCGCGATGGCGGGAGACGCGCACGAGAGCCGCCTGGCCCACCGCCTGGTACGCCGGGTGGCGTCGCCGGACCTCCAGGACTCCGTCACAGCCGGATCCCGGCTACTGGTTCGACTACTGTCCCGGGCCCTGCCGCTGCTGCTGGTAGGGATTGCCCGTCTGTCCTGGGTGCTGCTGGTGGTGCTGATGGTGCTGGTAGGGGTTGTCTGACTGCCCTGGGTGCTGCTGGTGCGGCGGCTGGCCGTACTGCGGTTGTCCGCCGCCGCCCCACCCCGCGGGCGTACCCGTCCCCCCGGGGCCGCCGCGGTCGCCGCCCTTGCCGCGGCGGGCCAGCTTCACGATCAGCAAGACGACCAGCGCCAGCACCAGCAGACCCACCAGGCCCATCGCGCTGAGCGCGATGACCTGCTTGCGGTCGGCAGCGGCCTGTTCGTCGTCGCTCATGCCGCCGCCGATGGCGTTGGGCGCGTCCGTGGCGTCCTGGCTGCCTCGCAGCGACGCCGGCACCTCGAGCGGGCCGTACTCGGGCCCGGCGGGGATCTCCCGGGTGAGCGCGGCGAGCGGCTGGATGAATCCGTATCCATACCGCTCGTCCGGGAGGGCGAGGCCCTTGGCGGAAGCCGGCAGACCGGCGGTCTCCGTCAGCCGGTTGACGATCTGCCCTGCGGTGAGGTCCGGGAACTTCGAGCGGAGCAGGGCCGCGGCAGCGGATACATAGGCGGTGGCGTCGGAGGTTCCGTTGGCGGATCGGTATGGGAACGACGCGGTGCCCCCTCCCGCGGACACGATGTGCGTCCCCGGCGCCGTCAGGAGGATGCCCTGCCCGAAGTTGGATTTCTCCCAGATCTCTCCGGCGTTGTTGACTGCGCCGACTGGCAGCACGCCGGAGTCACTGGCGGGATACATCCACGCCTCCCGCCCTCGTCCGTTGTTCCCCGTCCCCACCACGACCAGGACGTCCTTCTTCAAGGCGTAGGCAACCGCTTCCTCCTCCGCGGTCGAGCGACTCGAGATCTGCTGCGAGATGTTGATGACCGAAGCCCCGTGGTCAACGGCATAACGGATGGACGGCCCAAAGCCCTGCAGGGCTTCGCCGGTGTCACGAATGGCAAGAATCTTGGCGTCCGGAGCGAGACCCCTCACCCCGCTGGCGTTGCCGGATCCATGTCCGCGCCCGGCGATGATCGATGCCATCGCGGTACCGTGCGCGTCTCCGTTCTCCGGCAGGGAGGACGCGTCATCGTCGATGAAGTCCTTGCCCTGGATCACGTTGCCCCTGAGGTCCACGTGATCGGAGTCGACACCCTCGTCGATGACGGCGACGGTGATCCCCTTGCCCGTGGAGATCTTCCAGATGGCTTCGGCGTCGAACGCCTTGAGCGGCCACTGATCATCTCTCACCTGGTCCGCAACGGCCGCAGGCGCAGCGGCGAGCACCAAGGCGCCAGCGAGTACGGCCCCGCTGACCGACCGCAGCGTTCGTGTGAAGCCCATCCGTGTCCTTCCTCGGGCAGCGGAGGACGGCTTGCCGGTCCCCCGCCTTCTCCATCCATCTGCCGATCAGTCGGCTACTCGATGACTCGCGGCGCGTTGTTGCGCTCGGGCGTCCAGGTTTCCTCGTCCTCGACCAGGTAGTCGGGGCGCTCACCTTCGGGCCGCTCTTCCTCTTGCGCTCGCTCCGTCTGGCCGCGCCCAATCATTCCGTTCGTCCCCCTGCCGGCGCTGCTGCCGCCACCGGCCCCCGACGCGCCCCGGCTCCGGTGCAAACCTGAACCACCCGGCGTACCCCGGGAGCCCGCACCTGTGCCCTGAGCGGCACCTACAACGCCGCCACCACGTCGGGCGAGGCCGCCACCGCGGCCGGCGGCCGCGCCGCCCCTGCCTCCGGCAGCACCCATGCCACCGGCGCCTGGCATACCGCCAGGCCCGACAACACCCGCGCCCTTGCCGGGCGTACCGCCACGACCAGCGGCTGTCGCACCCTGACCCGTGCCGATGACACCGGGCGCACCACCACGACCGGCGGCAGCAGCGCGCCCGGTACCCGCGGCAGATCCCGCGCGGCCCCCCGCACCGCCCCGAACGCCGGAGACAGCGCCCGCCATACCGCCCCCGGTAAAGCCGCCGCCGGTCACGCCACCAGCACCGCCTCCCGTGGTGCCTCCGGCGCCCACCCCGCCACCAGTCCCGGTCGTCCCACCACCGGCACCCGTCGTCGTGCCAGGGGATGGCGAGATCCCGTCGATCGCCGTACCGACCTGAGGTTGCGTATGGGTGGTCGGTTGGGCGACGCCGCCGGTGATGCCCGTGTCGCGGGGCGAGGTCACGTTCGCGGTGGGCTTGGCAGTCGTGCCAGTGCTCCGCGTCACACGCGCCTGGGTAGTCGGCTCGGGACGGCTGACGGAGCGGGACTGGACAGTGGGCACGACGATGGGTACCGGAGGTTCGCCGATGGGCGCCGGGGGATAGTCCTCCGGATCGTCGACGCGCCACCCCCATCTGCCGATGCTTGCGGCCTGCGAGGTGTAGGTGAGGGCGAGCGTCTCCATCCTGGCCGCCATCCGCAACTGCGCTTCCTTGCCCGCCGAGAGGCTGCCCTCGTTGTTGTCGAGGGCGTTCTGTGCACCTCGGTTGTGCTGGATGTCCTTCTGCCAGTCCTCGCTGCGGTCGAAACCTTCCGTGATCGCGTCACCCATGCTCGACAGCCTGCTGGGCTTCTCCATGCTGTCGACCTCCGCCTTGACAGGCCGCAGCACATTCGCGGCGTTCTGCATGGCAATGGAGGTACGGTCCGCGTAGGTCGCCGTGCGGTCGATCTTGGTACTGATCTTCCTGGCCTTCGTCGCGAAGCCCTCTGCGGCGGCCCCCTCCCAGTGCTGGAGGATGTGGTCAACGGTCTTGTCGAAGACGGCTTTGACGCTTTCGTCGCCCGTCACGAGCATGTCGCGGACACGTCCCCAGGCGTGCGCCACGCCCTCCACTGTGTCCGGGTTGGCATTGGCGAGCATGGCCTTCATCTGGTCCATGTTCCTGCCCGTGGCAAAGGGCGTTTTCACCTCGCCGGCGAAGCACATGTTCTCCGCCTCGCGGTACTCGTAGGACCGTCCGTCACTCATGCTTCACAACCCCCTCGTGGATCCTTCGGTGTTCGGGATGAGCACAGCTCAGCCACCTGTCATGCCGGCCTGGATGTCGTACTCGGCGTTTGAGTAATGGCCGTGCGCCTTCTTCGTGTTCTGGCCGAACCGGTCCATGACCTCGTGCACGTCAGCGATCATTTCCTCGAGGGCCGTCTTTATGGCTTCGTGGGCTTTCGCCATCTCATCAGCCTCGATGAAGCCCGATCCCAGTGCACCCGACGGCAGGTGTGTCTGGTTGACGGCGGTGGACTTGGCGCCCCCCATACTGCTGAGCACCGCGTTGAGCTTGGTGATCGTCTTCTCAAGCTCACTCAGATCGACCTTGTACTGGTCACTCATCGTGTCGCTTCCCCGTTCCTACTCATGTGTTGATCCCACGCTTGCGGCGCCAGTCGCCCAGCACCACACCCCCGCCCACCAGCAGCGCGACGGCGCCGGCCGCGCCGCCCACCGTGTAGACGGCATAGCGCTCGGTGCGTTCCCGGGGGCTCTCACCGAGGATGACGGTCGCCGCCTCGATCTTCTCCCGGGCTCCGCTGTTGACGACGGGATCCGGTGTCGGGGCGTCCTTCGGGGTGACGGCGTCGTCGTTGACGGCCGCGACGGGGTCGATGACACCCCATCCGACGAAATCGTCACGGCCCGGCTTGCTGCGATCCGCGGTCTGCTCGATCTGGGTGATGACCTGGCGGTACGTCCAGTCGGGGTGCTTGGCGCGGATGAGGGCGGCGACACCGGAGACGTACGGCGCGGAGAAGCTCGTGCCCTGGTCGATGCAGTGGCCTCCGAAGGGGACGGTGGAGACCATGTCGACGCCGGGCGCCGCGACGCCCACGAAGGGGCCGGGCTGCGAGAAGTTGGCGCGGGCGTTGTCGCGGTCGGAGGCGCCGACCGCGAGGACGCCGTCATAGGAAGCCGGATAGGTCAGCTTGGCCTGGCCGTTCGCGCCGTCGTTGCCCGCGGAGGCGACGATCAGGGCATCGCGTTCCTGGGCGTACCTGACGGCCTGCTCCAGTGCCGAGTTGGGCGGCATCGCCGTCGCGGTGTCCTGCGAGATGTTGATGACCTTGGCGCCCGCGTCAGCGGCGTGCTTGATCGCCTCGACCATGGTCCTGACCGTGCCGCCGCCCTGGTTGTCGTTCTGGCGGATGGCGAGGATCGAGGATCGCGGGGCGATACCGACGAAACCGGTGTCCTTCGAAGGCCGCGCGGCGATGATGCCGGCGACCTTGGTGCCGTGGCCGACCGGGTCCTTGGTGCCGTCGTTGTTGTCCCCTTCGATCAGATCCAGACCGCCGGGGAACTTGATCGCGGTGGCGAGCTGCCGGTTGCTCTTGTCGACTCCGGTGTCGATGACGGCGACGACCACGCCGAGGCCCTGCGTGTCCTTCCACAGCTGGTCCAGGACGATGCGCTGCAGCGACCAGGGCGTCCCCTTGATCACGTCGGAGGGGAACGAGCACTGGGTGTCGTCGATCTGGAAGCGCTCACCGCTCCCGTCGTCCGCGAGGACGGTGCGTACGTCGTCGGCGGCCGACGCCGGGGCGACGCCGGAGCTCGTCAGGCCGAAGGCGGCGAGCGCCGCTGCGGCGGCGGTTGCGGCGGTGCGCCTCACGGCGTGCGATCCCACTTGTCCCCGTCCTCCCGTTGTGTGCGGTCCGTGGTCAAACCGCCGGTGAGGGCGGGAACGTACGGTGTCCGTACGCGCCCGCCCTCATCAGGTGCTCCGCGGCCAGGTGGCGCGATCAGCCCCAGATCTGCTGGTTCTTGGTCTCGGTGGCCTGGTAGTTCTGCGCGGCCGTGTCGAGGGCGCGGGCGATGGCCTCGAGCGTCTGGTGCATGGACGCGGCGCGCTTGTCCCACTCGATCTGCTTGGCCTGGTAGGCCTCCTGCGCGGAGCCGTCCCACGAGGCCGCGATCTTCTTCACGCCGGCCTCGAGATCGTCCAGCTGGCGCCTGATGTTGTTGGCCGTCGTACGCACATCGCTCGCGGCCTGGGAGATGGTCTGGAAGTTGACCAGGATCTGCCCGGACATGTGTGTCTCCTCGGGAAGTTGGGTTCGGACGGGTGATCCGGTGGCGGGGGGGGGGGGGGGGGGGGGGGGGGGGGGGGGGGAGGGGGGGGGGGGGGGGGGGGGGG